>JAILJR010000007.1 GCA_024694565.1 Butyrivibrio sp.
GATATCATTACATCTGCAATCTGGCGCGCAAGCTGTGCTCCTTCGCTTATGGCGATTCCGCAGTCTGCTTCTGATAATGCCGGAGAATCATTTATTCCATCACCAATCATTACAACTGTATGACCCTTAGCTTTCTCCTGCTGAATGAATCCGGCTTTTTCTTCGGGAAGAACTTCTGCATAATACGAATCAACCCCAACTTTTTTAGCTACTCTTTTTGCGATATGCTTTGAATCTCCGGTCATCATGACAATGTTTTTAAATCCGGCTTCATGGAGTTTTGTTATAACATCAACCGCTTCAGGTCGAAGCGGATCTTCCAGGCATATTACAGCAGCCAGCTTGCCGCCCATCGCAAGGAACAGCCTTGAGTACCGCTCGGAAATTCCATCCAGCTTATCCTGCTCACCATCCGGAACCACACACTGCTCGTCTTCCATTACAAAGTGCCAGCTACCTATGACAACCTTCCGGCCATCTATATCCGAAGCAATTCCATGTGCAACTACGTATTCCACCTTGCTGTGCATTTCGTTATGCTCAAGTCCTCTGTTTGCCGCTTCAGCAACAACTGCATTAGCAATGGAATGGGGATAATGCTCCTCGAGACAGGCCGCTATGCGAAGCATCTCATCCTTATCGTTTCCGGAAAAAGTAACTACATCCACAACCTTTGGCGTAGCCATAGTAAGAGTTCCTGTCTTGTCAAAGACTATGGTGTCAGCATCTGCAATAGCTTCCAGAAATTTTCCACCCTTAACAGTAAGATGGTTGTCCTGACACTCACGCATCGCGGACAGAACAGTCACAGGCATTGAAAGCTTTAACGCGCAGGAAAAATCAACCATAAGTACAGATAACGCCTTGGTCACGTTTCTTGTTATCAGATACGCAAGTATGGTTCCGCCCAGAGTATATGGTACCAGTCTGTCTGCCAGATGCTCAGCCCTTGATTCCACCCCGGACTTCAGGCTCTCAGACTCTTCAATCATCTTAATGATTTTCTCGTATCTTGTAGCCCCGGATGCCTTCTCAACCTTAAGGACAATATCGCCCTCCTCTATGACTGTTCCGGCATACACATAAGCGCCTTCTTTCTTCTCAACAGGAATGCCTTCTCCCGTCAGTGTAGCCTGATTGACCAGGGCTTCTCCTGACACTACAGTTCCATCCAGTGGAATAACACTGCCTACTCTCACAGAGATTTCGTCCCCGGGAACTATCTGACTAATGGGAACCTGTACCTCACCCCTGTCTTTCTTTAACCAGACCTTATCTGACTTAAGCGCCATACTCCTGGCAAGTTCATCCACAGACTTTTTGTGTGTCCACTCTTCCAGCAGATCTCCAACACCAAGCAGGAACATGACAGATGAAGCTGTCTGATAATCCCCTGTTAAAAGAGATACCGTTATAGCTGTAGCATCAAGTACAGAAACCTCAAGCTTTTTTTGCTTAAAAAGACTGACAAGACCTCTGTATATGAACTTAATGGCCATGATCCAGGCTTTTATCCTTCTGACAGGTGATGGTAAAAAGAGCCTGCATCCATAATGAAGAATCACCTTGCCGATAAGCTTCTCCTTGTACAGAGCCATAAGTTCTCTTCCGGTATTATCAGGCACAAGCGCCTTAACACCTTCCGCCTTTGCATCAAAACTACATATCCCGGAAAGCAGTTCATCACGGCTACCCCTGTAAACCACCACTGCATCGGCACTTCTCTCATAGACGGTAGCTTTTTCCACGCCATCAAGAGAAAGCAGATAGTACTGTAATCTATCTGCTTCTTCGAAAGAAAAACGTCTTTGTGGCATGGAAAAGCGAATACGACCACTTATCTCATGTTTAATGACAATTTTCATATTCGATTATTCTCCAACTACTGCCTCGTCTTCCTTTGCCCTACGCTCAGCATTGATTTCTTTTGCTTCTGCAACGATGTCGTCACAGTTCTCCTGAACCTTGTTTGCAGTGTCCATCACACAGTCTTTTGCCCTGAGTACAGCAGCTGTAGTATGTGTATAACATTTCTTTGCATCTTTACTTGAAAGCACCTTTACACCTGCTGTTCCAAAAAGGACTCCACCCAAAAACCAAACACAATGATGCCAATTCTTCATAATAATCATCTCCTGTTCAATATTATTTGTCTTAATGCAAAACAAACAAATGCAGAATCCTCCCACATTTGTTTGCTTCTTTAGTTTATCACAATCTGATAAACTCCATAATATAGTGCAGTTGATAATTTTTCTCAAAGCCTGTCCTCAGCAGGATATACATCATTATGTAAATTCCCCAGCAGACACATAATCAGAAATAGTTACCTTTGAATCATCTGGCAAATATCCGGTTCATCGTCTACAATTATAGTATCCCAGCTAAGATCGAATACGATTTTGGGACAGCCATTCTCTTGTTGATGATTTCCAGCCTTTAAGGTGTTTACCTCATGCTTACAGGCTGGAAATCAACAATCTTCCCGGGCATGCGCAAATTAAACAGGCTCCTGATAAGTCGTTTCTGTTCCACAGCTTCTTCAGGGATTTCCATGCCTCTATACTTTGGCTGCTCAGCCAAGAGTGTCTTTATCAAATATGACAGGCTGATCACACGTAAAGTCTATGCAGAAGTCCCGCCAAGGGTTGAGTACAGCCTGAGTGAAATGGGAGAAAAATTCAGAAAAGTATTAGATCAGATCGAATTATTTGGGTCTTTCGCTATTTAAAGTGGGTAAGCCTTGCATATTGATGAAGTTTTCAATATACAAGGCTTTGATTATTTGTTACCACATCCTCCGGATAAGCTGCAGAAGCTCGTTCTACTGCGCTTCTGCTTTGACGCACTCATTTACCCAGTCGATGAAGTTAGTTGTCGAGTCACCACTTCTTTCTGCCATTGTATGTTCCTGTCCCCAGACAAAACTGTAATCAACATTTGATCCGTAATTCTGCAGGGCCAGTACGAGGTTCGCTTCTGTATTAACTGCTGTGTCACTCTGCCAAAGTCCTGTGTTGATGCGGAAGTATTTGGCCACTATACTTAGCAGTTTATTATGCCATAAGCATTCTGAACATCTCGATTACCTGCTCTTTTGTGGCTTCACGGGGATTTCCGGGATAGCATGCATCATTAAGTGCATCTGTTGCAAGTGTATCAAGATCTTCTTCCTTAATCTTATCAAGAGTCTTAGGAATACCTACATCCTCAGAAAGCTTCTTAACTGCTGCAATAGCTGCATCACGATATTCTTCCTGAGTCATATTGTCTACGCCTTCAACGCCCATGGCTCTGGCAACCTCTCTAAGCCTCTCCCCTGTATACTCACGATTGAATTCCATAGAAATAGGAAGGAACATAGCACATGCAACACAATGTGGTGTGTCATAATGAGCGGAAAGTGTGTGTGCCATTGCATGATCGATGCCAAGACCTACATTAGAGAAGCCCATACCTGCAATGTACTGACCAAGAGCCATTCCCTCTCTGCCTTCTTTTTTGTTTTCAACAGCATCACGGAGATTCTTTGAGATAAGACGAATAGCTTCAAGATGGAACATATCTGTCATCTCCCAGGCTGCACGTGTTGTATAACCCTCTATGGCATGAGTAAGGGCGTCCATACCTGTAGCAGCTGTAAGACCCTTTGGCATGGAAGACATCATCTCCGGGTCAACTACTGCAACAATAGGCATGTCATGTGTGTCAACACACACGAACTTTCTCTCCTTCTCAACATCTGTGATTACATAATTGATCGTAACCTCAGCAGCTGTGCCGGCAGTTGTCGGGACTGCGATAATAGGTACACAGGGATTCTTTGTAGGTGCAACGCCCTCAAGTGAACGAACATCAGCAAACTCCGGGTTTGTGATTATGATACCAATAGCCTTTGAGGTATCCATTGATGATCCGCCACCAATCGCAACAATGCAATCAGCCCCTGACTTCTTAAATGCTTCAACACCATTCTTAACATTCTCAATTGTCGGGTTTGGCTTAATATCAGAGTAAATCTCATAAGGAATCTTCGCTGCGTCAAGAAGACCAGTAACCTTTCCTGTAACTCCAAATTTAACAAGATCCGGGTCAGAAGCAACAAATGCCTTCTTAAATCCATTATTATTGATCTCTGTTACCACCTCACTGATGGCTCCCGCACCATGATAAGATGTCGCATTAAGTGAAATTCTGTTTGCCATAACACTAAACTCCTTTTCCTTTAAAAAATTTTGTGAAGGTAACTCAAAGCGCCTCCACGGAAGTAATTTTATCATTTCACAGAGACGAAATATAAGTTACAGATGTAAATTTTTGTAACATCCTACAAAATATCTATTTGAGAAAAGAGTTTTTTCAAATGCTCCGGCATTCCCTCTATCATAAAATCGGCAAAATCTTCCTCTGATTCAGTCATTCCTTTCATAACCCACTGCACAGTCATGTAAATGGAAGCCTGGCAGTACATCTCCAAAAGCTTTCTCGTGTGATAATCAGGTGGATTATTGGTTTTCTCCCTGATCAGCGAACAATAAAACTCATAGATCATAATAAAATCGTGTTCTTTCAGGTTATTCTGTTCATCACCCTTAAAGCCCGCAGTAAAAAAGAGACGCTCTTCTTTAATATATTGGAATTTTTTGACAAGGCCATCTCTGATAGTCTCGCCTTTTCCCATCTCTTTAAAGGACTGCTCAAGTAGCCGATCGAAGTACCAGTTTACCAGATCGTATTTATCTATGAAATTTCTATAGAAGCTCTGCCTTGAAACTCCGCAGGTCTCCACTATCTGCTTTACCGTGATATTCTCAACAGCAGTAGTCTTCATGCAGGATTTCATAGCTTCCGCAAGTTTGTATTTAATCTCAGGAGTCTTCATATGAAATATTGTACAATAATTTATGGATTATGTATTTTTTACCTATTACAATATTGATAGGAGCAGTAATAACCGGCGTTTTTAAAGGAGGCACTTAAAATATGATCAAAACGATAAATATAGAAAATATGGAGCACCTCTACGAGCTTTTCAATGAACAGGAATACAGGAACGATCTGAAAAGGAACCGGAATCTTTTTGTCTATCGCGGGCAGCCGGATGCTTCTTTTGCCCTTACTACAAGTCTTGAAAGAAACTGCAAGGACAAGAAAAAAATCCTGGAGCCGTGTATGCTGCGAAACTTTACCAAGTATGCAGTCCTTGAGGAACCCTCAATAGAAAAATCTGTCTGGAGACAAATGATTTTCGGACAGCACCATGGCCTCCCCACAAGGCTTCTTGACTGGTCATTTTCACCATTGATCGCGCTTCATTTTTCTGTGACTGAAAGCGATATGGCGGAGATGGAAAAGAGAGACTGTGTTGTATGGCGTACTGATATTCATGAGCTTCACGATCTTCTCCCTGAAAAATACCAGGAAATTGCCAAAAAGTACAACACCACCGTTTTCTCAGTGGATATGCTGTCAGAAGTATGCGACAGCCTTGAAATGTATGACCGTGACATGGGAAATTCAGCGATACTCATGATAGAGCCCCCTTCAGTCGATGTCAGGATCGTAAATCAGTACTCATTCTTTTCAGTCGTCCCCAATGAAATGACGGATATTGAAGGCTTTTTAGACGGGCATACGAATAACACAGTCCGCTATGTGATCAGTAAAGAAATCCGCTGGCAGATAAGGGATATGCTCGATCATCAGAACATTTCCGAGCGTATTGTCTATCCCGGGCTTGACGGATTATCAAAATGGCTGGGGCGCCATTATTACGTCAGATAGAACTGCATCTCGTCTTCAGCCGTTTATCTGCGTTTTCCTTCAGTATTTACAATAATGATGCCAAGGGCAACCAGTATCAATGCCAAAAGACCTGTTAAGGAAAATGCCTCTTTGTTCTCTCCAAGGAATACTGCCGAGAGAATTACTCCCATGACCGGATTCATAAATCCAAATATGGATACCCTGCTGACCGGATTGTGTTTAAGGAGAACTCCCCACAAGGTATATGCTCCGGCGGATATAAAGCCCATATAGATGAGATTCGCGATACATGCCGGGCTCCAGAAAATGAGCTTTCCGCCCATTATCCATCCTATGATATATAATACAAAGCCCCCCAGCATGAACTGATATCCACTAAGTACAACCGGGTTCTCATATTTTGAAAAAATTTTGATACAGCAGGAAGAGAAGGCATAAAACAAGGCAGCAATAAGCATGGCTCCTTCACCTTCAAAAGTAATCTGCCCGCCGCTTATCAGTGCTTTTACACCTCCAAGTATCATTATGATACCGGAAAAACCGATTATACATCCTGCAACCTTTCGAAGCGTCAGAGATTCAAGCCTGAAGATGTATATGGCAATAATGATTGCCAGAAAATTACCTGATGCATTAATAATAGAACCTCTTACTCCGCTTATATGCGCCAGAGACATGAAGAAAAAGAAATACTGGCCAATAGTCTGCAGCAGCGATAAAACAGCAATGTACCCAATTGACTCAGGCTTTGGAATAAGAAGCTTCTTTGAAATGACTGATCCAAAAATCACAGTCATCCCACCCGCCAGAAGAAAACGGGCTCCTGCAAGCATCAGTCTTGACGCAGTATCGTCAGACGGGATCTTAAATAATTCGTATGCAATTTTTATGGCCGGCGAAGCACTCCCCCATAATACGCAGCAGAACAAAGCTGTAGCGAAGGTTACTGGAAAGTATGACCAGATACTCTTTTCCCTGCTATTATTCATGTAGACAAATCCTTTCCGTAATCATTGTTGATCTATCGGGTCAAGTCTTTAACCCATTTAAATTTATTAACTCTTATCATCACCCATGGAATCTTGCCCACTTCATCAAGACATGTGCAGGCATAGACGGCAAGCGGCGACCAGTGGAAAACAAAGGCCCCGCACAGCGCCAGCGGTATGGCTATCATCCACATGCAGACAATCAGACTGTACAGGTCAAAAATAGTATCCCCACCTCCGTCCAGAACACCGTTGATCGTCACGGTATTCACACATCGTCCTATCATATAGAAGGACATGATCACCATCATCCAGATCAGATATTCCCTGGCTTTGTCGCTCAGAAGTACTCCGTTAACTACAAGCGGCGTCACTGCAAGAACGATCAGGGTGGATAGAATGCCTATAACGAAGGAGAGATTTTTGAGCCGGAGTCCGTATTTTTTGCCCTGTTCAAGCCGGCCTGCGCCAAGTTCATTTCCAACAATGATCCCTGCAGCACTTCCAATTCCATTGCACAGACAGCAGACAAGATCTCTTACAACAGCTGCCACAGAATTGGCTGCAGCTGCGTCAACTCCCATATGTCCCATTATTGCTGTGTAAGAAGTGAATCCTATCCCCCAGCAAAGGCCACCTCCCATAAGAGGAAGACATAGCTTGAAGAAGTCAGAAATAAGGCCTGTTGAAATGACAAACATTCTGCTCAGAGCAGGTCTTATATAATCATGTCCGGTGGATACCACAATGCAAAGGGCAAGCTCTATGACCCTGGCAATTGTGGTTGCAACTGCAGCACCGTTCGCTCCGAGAGGCGGGTTTCCTACCAGGCCAAAGATGAACACTGCATTCAGCAGAATATTAAGGACTACTGCCATGCAGCTTATGGCTGCCCCTGCCCGTACATTCTCTGTGACCTTCATGATAGTGAGATAGCATTGTGATACTCCTGTTATGAGATATGACCATCCTGCTATGCGCAGATATGAGCTTCCAATGCTGATAAGCCCTGCATCTTCGGCAAAAATCGACATAAGAATACCCGGAAATAATTCACAGGCCAGGAAAAATAATACTGACACAGTCCCGCAGAATAAAAGCATCAGATTAAAGATATCCTCGAGGGTCTGCTTGTCACCCTTCCCCCAGTATTGAGCTCCCAATATTGCCCCGGCAGCTGTGGCCGATGACAAAAACATATTCTGAACAAACTGGATCTGAGTCGCAAGTGAAACTGCCGTCATCTGCTCCTGCGCGACTCTTCCAAGCATAAGCGCATCGCTGGCAGCTACCAGAGCCAGCATCAGACTCTGTAGTGCGATGGGAAATGCAATCTTTATAAGGTTTTTGTAAAACAGTTGTTTCTCTCTTTTCTCACTAAATATCATCTAACAGACACTCCAATGAACTTTTAATGTATATTGTACCAAAACATCTGCCCGATTACTATTACTGTATTTTTCTGACCGCTTCTTCTTTTGCAATTCAGCCGCGTGAATTGGCAGGGCAGCCTGATTACAAATGCCCGGCTTATCCGGTCAGCCCGATATAATAATTCATCCTCATAAATAAATTCTGAAATAAAATTATTTTTTTGGTTTTCTTATTTGTGAGTAGATGATATACTAGCCGTTGAAAATATTTTTCTGTGGGAGGAAAAAAGATGGGAGAAAATAAACAGGCTATTTATGATGCCACGACATTGGGGAAACCCAAAATGGCGCTGCTGGGATTGCAACATATGTTTGCAATGTTTGGCGCAACGATCCTTGTACCGATTCTGGTCAATGGATATTTTAACGGAGAAGGGCTTTCAGTCCAGGTCACACTTTTCTTTGCCGGTATAGGCACTCTTTTGTTTCATTTCTTTTCTAAGTTCAAGGTCCCCGCATTTTTGGGGTCGTCATTTGCATTCCTTGGTGGCTTTGCCACAATTGCCAATTTAAATACGGGAATTTACGCTGATATGACGTATGGCGAAAAGCTTCCTTATGCATGTGGCGGAATAGTTATTGCGGGTCTGCTTTACCTTGCGCTTGCTCTTATTATTAAATTTGTCGGAGTAAAAAAGGTCATGCATTTCCTGCCTCCTGTTGTGACAGGTCCGATCATCATTTGTATAGGTCTTTCGCTTGCACCGTCAGCAGTATCCAATGCATCGGCAAACTGGTTCCTTGCTGTTGTGGCATTGGCTGTGGTTGTCATCTTTAATATCTGGGGAAAGGGAATGTTCAAGATCATCCCTATTCTCATGGGTGTAGTAATTTCTTATGTTGTAGCTCTGGCTATGAATGCTGCCGGCTTTACCAATGCTGACGGAAGCGCAATTTTGAATTTTGATGCTGTAGCTGCTGCAAATTGGGTTGGTCTTCCTCCATTCCGGATTGCAAAATTTGATCTCACAGCTATTCTGGTCATGGCACC
Organism: Butyrivibrio sp.; assembly: GCA_024694565.1. Taxonomy (GTDB): domain Bacteria; phylum Bacillota; class Clostridia; order Lachnospirales; family Lachnospiraceae; genus Butyrivibrio. The sequence goes on from JAILJR010000007.1 coordinate 9,180, forward strand.
GATTGCCATAGCAACTATGATGGAGCACGTAGGCGATATTTCTGCAATATCAGCAACCACAAGCAAAAATTTCATTGAAGATCCGGGTCTTCACAGAACTCTTTTCGGCGATGGTATTGCAACTGCAGTAGCCGGACTGTTTGGCGGTCCCGCAAATACAACCTATGGCGAGAACACAGGTGTTCTCGAGCTTTCAAAGGTTTATGATCCCAAGGTGGTTGAGCTTGCCGCTGTATATGCCATAGTAGTCAGCTTCATCCCCAAGATTTCGGATGTGATCGGTACAATGCCTACAGCTATAATAGGCGGTATCAGCTTTATCCTGTACGGAATGATCTCAGCAATTGGCGTGCGCAATGTTGTGGAAAACAAAGTCGATTTCACAAAGTCAAGAAATCTTATCGTTGCCGCTGTGATACTGGTATCAGGACTTGGATTTTCAGATGGAATTACATTTACAGTCGGAAGCACTCCTGTAACCCTTACATCTCTTGCAATTGCTGCTCTTCTTGGAATTGTACTGAATGCTGTTTTACCCGGAAATGATTATGATTTCGGTGTTAATCACAAGGGTGATATCAACAGAGGTGTTAGCTTCAACAACAATGATATGACAGCTTGATCATAGCTGTCTGATATTTCAAATATTCTATGGCAGGTAATTATTTCATATGATGTAAAAAAGATACAGAGTGTGGTTACATATGACCATTACTCTGTATCTTTTTTCAACCTGCCTAAAGCTTTCCCGACTATCGCAACGCTTTTTCCCGATTACGTGTACGGGTCATCATCCTGAAGATCAGTCATCCTGCTCAATGGCTCTCCTCCGAAAGAAGACTCCGATTTCACTATCATCTCACTGAGCGCTTCATCTGTAATATCCAATACCCAGGCAAGCATCGTAATATTATGGGCATGCTCTTCAACTGTAAACTTCGGGCATGTAAGATATGCGTCTATCTCATCATTCAGCTTCTTAATGATATCGTTTTCTGATCTCATATTGACCCCTATTTTGCCAAGTAAGTACTATGGACTTATTCCGGAAAACCTGAACCCAATCATCGTCATAATGTATTTTATTAATCAAAAAAACCTCTATGTTAATATTTTAATTGACATAAAGGCTTTTTACAACCTGCTAACTAATAAACCGTGTTAAAAGACTTCAAAAGTCACAATCCGTTGGTCAGACGGGTCAGGTCAGGCCACCTGATTGTAACTCAAAAAGGCTTATCTGATTATCAATCCATGATTTCTGCTCAGGCTGCGTTATGATATCTCCCTCGCGAAAGCCTCCTGTCAAAAATGGCGAATCGGGATCATGAAGCTTCATGTTTCTTCTGACTGCCTCATAGTCATTGTTGGCATAGCAATACCTGCATAGATGACCACAGGTGTCATAGGCTCCGATGTCTCCTGAGAGATAGCAGATGCACTCTTTCCTCGCAGGCTTCCTGGCCGGCACTGTAAGATGTCTGCCAATTGCCCTCTCGTAATCGGAAACCGTCATGCATCCGGAGCAGTCAGCGCCATACTGCTCTAGATATGTTCCTTCTCCGCAGGGTTTTACTATCATGTTGTGGGATCCTGCAATTGAGATTATCTCTTTCCCCAGGAAATGTCTGTCTTTTCTGCTTACAGAACCAATTTCCGGAAAATTTCTTTTTACCTTTTCGTAGAGATCAATGAAGCTGATAACAACAATATTCGTATAACCATCGAGAGCTGATGCCATCTGTTCAAAAGCCCTCAGATGGTAACTGACTGTATAAACATCATTGACAAGTATCGGATCATATCTCCACCCTATGCGCTGCTTTCCCACCATGCTTGACAGCGCTTTAAAATCCTCCAGGATCCTGTGCTTGTCAGGCACCATAGGCTCAATATCTCTTCCATAGGATGTTATGGTGACATACCAGAACTGACCATAATCCTTCAAAAGACTCATGTACGGAAAAAAAGGTGCCAGATTCTTGGAGCAAAATCCAATGACATCCACCACCTTTGGGTCAAGAATATATTTGCTGACCCGGACCGGATTAAAGGGATTCCTGACACAGACAAACCCCTCTTTAAGCCTGCCGGCAAGCCATTTGGGATAAAACGCCGGAATATCCGTGCGTTGACCGGTGTTTATTATCATTATTTTCTTTCTGTCTCTTAGGAAGTGTTCGAAATATATTTTTACAGTTCCCAAGTAAGCTTATGCTTTACGCCTCCGGTGCCGTTGGGAATCTGATGGGATCAGAGGCCTTCTCCTCAATCTTCTGTATATGCTCCCATGCCTCATCATCAATATCTCTCCCGCCGAAGTATTTTCTTCTGTCTGCCTCGGTTATTTTGCGCAGGACCCTGCAGGGATTTCCTGCAGCTACCGTCCACGCAGGGATATCCTTTGTCACAACGGAGCCGGCTCCTATCACGGCATTGTCTCCGATAGTAACGCCGGGACAGATCACCACATTGCCTCCAATCCAGACATTGTTCCCAATCGTGACATCTATTCCATATTCATACAGAGTGTTGCGTGTAGCCGGGTGAACAGGATGACCGGCGGTATATATGGCAACATTGGGAGCAAGCTGCACGTTGTCTCCTATCCGCACCATTCCTACATCCAGAATAGTACAGTTGTAATTGCAAAAGAAATTTTTGCCAACTTCTATATGACTGCCATAGTCGCAGTAAAAGGGCGGATTAACAAAAGCTCCGTCGGACTTTCCAAACAGCTCTTTGACTACGCTCCTGATGCCGTCAAAATCCGATCTGTCCATGGTATTAAGCTTTTGTGTGAGTCTTCTGGCAATCTTCTGCTCTTCAAATACCTTCTCATCAGATATGTATACAAGTTCGCTGTCCCTTCTCTCAATATTGTTCATGTGAAGATTCCTTTCTAAATCGTCAATGTCAGCACGCTCACCCGGTCACAAATCTGTCTACATGTGCTCCGGTGAAGGACACAATTGCTATGTCTTTTCCAAGATCATCATAAACCCTGACCTCGTAAAAACAGTTTTGGCGCCCATCCTTTATCAGACGAGCCTCACCAAAAAGCTCTTTTCCGTGCGTCATTGACAGGAAAGTTGCCTGCCCTACCAGACTGGCTGTCAGCTTCTGCTTTTGAAAATTGGATGCCACGGCAAAGGTAAAATCAGCCAGCGTATAGATAGCACCTCCCATTACTCCCCCGTAAGCATTACGGTGATTTTCGGTGATCTTCATACTGCACTTTGCAAAATCGTCTCCTGTTTCTTCTATTACTATACCTGAAAGCTTTGTAGCAAACAGGTCTTTGGAAAATTCATTTCTTGCCTCATCTAATTCTGACATAATTTCTACCCCCTTTTTACCGAACTTACTACTGTAGGATTTCCTGTGAAGGGACGGGATCATCCAAAGCTGATAGTGGTGTACTCATCATAACACAAAAAGGCATTTCCACTCCAGAAATGCCCGTAAACTTAAACAATGGTTACAATTCAATAGTCAGCCAGACCAGGACAGCCCAGCGCGAATGTATAGCTGCATGCTAAAATTCAAAGAACTTGCCGGACTTCTGATGTACCAATACTCCCATCATAACGGAAGGCTAACATGGTCAGATCATCAAATTGCTCTGCGTCTTTAACAAAATTGTCAATCTCATTGAACATGTGCTCAAGCAGTGCCTTCGGATCATCATCCTTATGCATGTTCAGTGCGCTTATCATCCTGTCTGAATTAAAACGTTCACCACTTGCATCTGTTGCATCTAACAGCCCGTCGGTATAGATTATGACGCAATCACCTTTGTTCAATCCTATACTGTCAACCTGATATTGAAGGTCCGGAACGACTCCCAGAACAGAATCATGCGTTTTTTCAATCAGGGTATATTCACCATTGTTCGTCTTAATGGCTGGTTTTTCGTGACCAGCGTTTGACTCAAGCAACTCACCTGTTGCGATGTTCAGAATTCCCAGCCATACTGTAACAAACATTAATTCGTCATTTCCTATACAAAGCTCATTATTTGCAGTCTTAAGAATTTCTGAAGGAACTCCTCCTGATTTGGCAGCGTTTCTGATGACAGACAAGGCTCTGACCATAAACAGTGCTGCCGGCACACCTTTCCCGGATACATCGCCAATCACCAGGCACAAATGAGTATCATCTAGCTTGAATGCGTCATAAAAATCTCCTCCTACCTCTTTGGCAGGAATCATTGAAGCAAAAATTGTGAATTCACTGTTATCAGGGAAAAGAGCAAAGTTTTTTGGAAGCATATTTGCCTGTATCTTAGTAGCCACGTCCAACTCAGCGCTAATTCTCTCCTTCTCCGCTGTCATAATCCTGACGCGCTGCATGGTGGCATTTATATCCTTTTCCATATCTGCAAGACTTTCCCACAGACTCTCTATTTCATCCCCGGTCCTTTTTAACTTCAGATCTTTAAAATATTCTGTTCCTGTCATCTGAACAATATCCAGAGTCTTATCTCTTTTCGTGTAATCCCGCGCGGCAGATGCAAGCTTATTGATAGGAGCTATAAGGATTGTCTGGATATTCCGGGAAATGCAAAATGCAATTATCGTAACAGAAATAAGCAGCAATATAAAATAAAGAATCACGTTGAACAGCATCCTGTTGATAAACCCCGTAAGGTTTATATCACTGGACATATATCCCATGAAATTTCCGTTACGGTCATATAGCTCTATATAATTTGTTGCAATCCAGCCATTAATTGTTCCATAGTCCAGAAACATCAGCCTGTCAGAATCAAGTGTCATATGTATCTCTTCCATGGAGTCGCTATTCGCTTCTTCCGTGGAAATCCACTGCCCCGGCAGGTAAGCGCCTTCAAGGTCATATCCATCCACCACAAAGATCAGCCTGTTTCTCTCAAAATCCGGCAAAAGAATGCTGACGCTGTCCAGTTCAGTCTGCTCCTTACATTTTACAAGGATATCACGTGTTTCCCAGAACTTATCTTCATCGACCAGATTTACAAAATGTTTCAGGTATTCGTCAGAATCAGGATTACTCCTAATCTCTTCCGGCAGCTCGTCATATCGTTCCCTGACCCTCTGAAAAGTGCTTTCAAGATAATCCGCATCAATAAGAGAGACCGCATATCTCATATCATGTGCCGTCTCTCTCTTATAGCTCTGCATTGTGTTGATAATATTCATCACAAAGCTTATCCCACCGATAACAACCAGCAACATAATTGATGCAGCCATTACCATTGCAAAAGCTTTTTGCTGAAGAGATTTCTTTTCAGGCATCTTTCTGCCTCCTGATCAGCTCCTGTTAATCGATTCGAGATCAATTCTTTCAATCTCTTCATTATTGGAGAGTCTTCCCTCAAAATTACGACCAATACCGGCATACACAGCAAAATCATGGTTAAAAAAATCAACCCCACCACTTATCTTCTCAAGTCTCTCTTCATTTAATGATTCCCTGATATTTTGAACTGTATCTTTTGATTTCTCATTCGTAACAACGCACCTCCTGTCTGTTATGTTTATTTATACGAATGACACAGAGATTAAGGCAATTGTTTATCTAAAATTATTTTAACTTTCATACGTAAGAAAGTCTACTTCCAACTGATGCAACTGTATATAGGTTACAATTCAGCTGCCAGGATTATAAAATAATTACATCAGTAAAAAAACAGTTTGTTCTTATGCGTAACATCATAATGTAAGGAAACACAAAACATGGATATAAAGACCATTTTTGAGGATAATATCAAAGAATATTCGGATTTTGTGGACACAGATGTCGCCGAAAACATAAACCGCATATACTATCGTGGCATAGCTGGTCATGGCCCTGACGATAACAGCATCCTGTCCCTTCTCATCTGGGAGCTTAAAAACGTAGAAGATGAACAGGACACGGAGTCGGAACTCAAGTGGCTTTATACCATTGATCCTTCATACATATCTCCTCTTATGAAAAGCTACCATGATGAAGCACTAAATGATGACGTCAGAAGCACCTTTTTTGAGAGTCCTCCGCTCGAAAAGGAAAGAGAAGATGCTTTATCTGAGTGTGACTTTTCTTTGCAGGCTGCAGAAAGCAAGGACATAAACATTACTGTTGATGAATGTAAAAAGCTTTCTATCGCTCGTAAGGATGCACCTCCATATATACAGAGTATTGCTTTCCTGGACAATAACGAGTTTTATCAGGGACTCATGAATATTCTGTTTAAATATGATAATCCGGCGCTGGAGGACCTTGCCTATCTTTCCAAGACCTGGTTTGAGCAGTCAGTCTCCTGCTTTACTAAAACAGATGACAAGGTCACCGGCTTCCTTCTTGTGCATGCCTGTCCTTCAGGCATCCTTGTGCCAGTTCTTCTTTTTGCTGTTGGTGCGGACAGCAGAATGAATCTTGTTGAAATGCTGCGATTTTCAATAAAAATGGCAGCTGAAATATATCCCGGTGATACTATCATCCGCATCCACAGAAGAAACAGTATAGTAAGTGCTCTGTCAAAAAAACTCTTCCCTGATAAAAAGGGCGAGCCGGTTATAACCGGAAAGCGATCCGAAGATGGATGATCATTTATCCCTGCTTCAGTCAAAGCCACAGGAAAAATCCTGAGCAGATACCAGATTGTGAATATTTCATCTTCTCCACACTATGTCAGACTGCGCTATGAAACCAAAAAACCTTTACAGGCTCACTGTCTTCATTTCTTTTGATCGTATGTCTTATCCCGGCCGGTGCTATCATGGTAAGGCCGGGATATACATCAAACTCCTGCTCACCAAAAAGAGCCTTGCCTGTTCCCTCCAGTACAAGAAATCCTTCCTGATCATCATGGACCCCGCCCTTGCCGTACTCAGTATCTTCATAATAAGTAAATCCGGCCTTGCACCCGGCAACGCAGCCATTCTCAGATGTGAGTATATCGCAGCTGTGTTTTCCGTCTTTTCTCATTTCAATGATTGCTTCGTTAGAATCCGAGTAATACTTCATTCTTTCTCCTGCCTCTTTGGCCCCTAGTAAGGCTGTTGCTGACCACCATCTCAAATTATTACTGCTTTAATGATCATACATTTAAAATCGTATCCACGTGCTTTTCAAGATAGGGATCATCTGAATCGATTAGCCCGGCCGATATGAGTTCATCTCTTATCCTTTCCGCAATCTGCTCAGATATCACTACCACTTTATCACTCATGTTCAGATTGTCCGGCATGTACCGGATATGCTCCCACGCCGGAATACCACATAGAGTCTGTGAAAGTTCTTTAATTCGCCTTGAGAAAGAGCCCTCATGATCAAGCTCCGTCAATGCTCTGAACGTCCACTTATAATATGGCGGATATACTCTCCTTAGTAAAAAGAATATTTCCATTGCAGCCTTAATACCGTTCACCTTGCAGATCTCTGCAGCAACAGTATCTTTTCTCGCCATACACCTTGAGTAGTTGACCTGAAGCGAGGACGAAAATGCATGAATCTCTGAAGCAAGTCTTTCTCTCCAAATATTTTCCGGGTAATAGCTTAGCAGACTGTTTCTGAATGCCGAAAAAACTCCCTTGTCATCTCTGAACACTTCACCATTTACAGCTGTTGCCATGCATGAATGGTCGAAGCTTCTCCATGTACGGTTCACGATAATCCCGTTTTCAGCCATGACCTCTGTTCCCAGAATATTTGAATAGAAGCTGTTTATCGTCATGACTCCCCGTCTTTCACTGAGTCTCCTTGTAAGGTTTGCTCCCGGGATACTGTCAACGATTTCATTGTACGCTATTGACAAGAGCCTTCCAAACTTATGGAAGTCATCCTCCGTCAGCCACAGACACACTCCGGTGCCAAAATCGTGGTCTCTTGACATGAAGTCATCGTAGCCAAAGCAATCGGATCCCTCTCCGGCTAGCCCAACTGCAATTTCGGATTCATATTCAGAAAATTTCATCCGGATCATGGGCGCTATTTTATTGTCATAAAAACGCCTGCTACGCGCAATTGTTTCTGTCATAAACTTCATTACCTTTTGGGTTAGTCCACCATAAGATTTTTCTTTGTTTGCCAATTTAACTATAGAAAATATTGACTCTCTATAGGCAAAAGAGTATTTATTGGCAATAGAATTAGATCTGCCTATTCCACCTTGTGAATATTCACATCTGCACGTAAAATATGATTATGATTCTATCTCCCTTTTTTCCGAAGCCTCTTGTTATTGTACATTTCCCTGTCTGCATGGCGCAGTACATCTGTCGCGCTGGAATCTGTCTCCGGATCATACGCGGCTAAGCCCATAGATATATGCACCTGATTCCAGAGATCCTTAGCTGAATCGTTGATCCTGGCGGTTTCCTTCTCAAACTGCTTTATGAGCTCTTCTCTGTCCTGATAATCTTCATATTGCAGTATCACTGCAAATTCATCTCCGCCTACTCTGAAAACCGGACTATGCTTAAAGACGTTACAGATTGTCCGTCCTGCAACATTCAGATAAACATCACCTTTCTCATGTCCATAGCTGTCGTTCACCTTCTTAAGATCATCGCAGTCAAACATGCAGATGGCAAACTCTACATGGATCTGTCCATCATCCATCTGGCTCTGCAATTCATCAAGATAATTTGAAAAAGCGCCCTTGTTTTTCAGATGAGTAAGTGCATCTACATACACCTGCTTGTTCAGACTGCTGATGTGGTCCTTCATGTGGGACGACATGCGCCTGAAGGACCTGGTTAGTCTTCCGACCTCGTCATCCTTATCATAGTTCAGAATATAGTCATAATTGCCGTTATCCGCCTGCTCAGCAGCTTCTGTAAGCTGCTCGAGTGGTCTTGTTATGCGTCTCATATATATCATTGAAAACAGGCTGGCGGCCAGAAGCAGCTCGAGTGAAACTATGGCGATATTTTTTACAAGGCTCATCCAGTTGCCTTCTGTCTCACTGGCAGGCATAGTCACATTAAGGTGCATGCCATTGCTGAGCATAACCCAGGCGGTTCGTTTTTTCACCCCTTCGAAGGTATACCTTAAGTACGTGTCATCAGAAACAAACCCCTCAGGCGTCCCGGGTGCTGTCTCCGGTGTGAGCTTAGTCATGTCAATGTGCGGATGATAGAACAATTGTCCCTCAGAATCGCTCAGGAATGCATACCCGCTGTCGCGTATACGGATACTGTCAACCTGCTCTACCATAGTGGAATAATCAATTTCAATGCCCACTACACCAATGAACCGGTCCTTGAAATAAATTGGAACATTGTAGGAGATAACCAGAAGATCAATATTTTCCGTGACATACGGGGGCAGCCAGATAGGCTTTCCTTCGAATTTTGGTACAGTGAACCAGACAAGCTTTGAGGTATCATCCACATCGAATTGAGTAATATCGGTCACCTCATGTTCTGTAAAGCCTGCCCCATCAATATTCGTGTACCAGAAACCCTTTTCAGTTTCAGATACGCTCGGATCTATTCGGTAGTAATATGTAACTACTCCGTTTGTCTTATGTGCTATGGCATCAAAATACTCTCTGACGCTCTCAATGCTTTCCCTTAGCTGTTCATCCGTTGTTCCTTTCAGATCCGATTCAGCAAAGTATGATACCTTTTCCACAGAACTCTGCACACTGTCAAAATAATAGTCCAGATTCCTCTCACCTATTTCACATAAAAGCAACAGGAGCTGATCAGATTTTATACGTTCGGTTTTTCGTATGTAGACTGTGCTGACTAACGTAATTATTGTCAATACTCCGAAGATAACGCACAGCATCATAAGGGTAATTCTTGTCCGCAATGATCGCATCTTGCCTGACCTCGGTTTTAAATGTAGGCCCTCCCCAAAAGCCTCATATATTAATTTACCACTTTATCGTGTCAAACAACTCTTAAAATGATGGTTTTAGAAAAATTTTATTGTTAAGCCTGCCTGCGGATCGCACACCCATAATTTATAAAAATGTAATGAGCAGGCCGACAAAAGCCATGTCGTCCTTATAGTGTGACATCCCAATCAATCTTTACCTTATTTGTGGCATATGGCGGCAAGTTGGTTCAAATACGTAAAGAAATGATCGGGACGGTACAACGGGTCTGTTCAGATACCGCATCTGCTGCTGTGGCAGGTAAAGTAGATTATCTGATATTCTTTGGCAAGAGCATTCAGAAAATCAGTTGCTCCGGCAGTCCTCTTTTCATCAAGATTAACAAAGGGATCGTCAAATATCAGAAACGGCTTCTCATGGTCATACATTGCATCTACCATCGCCATGCGCCTGCACAGTCCCACAAGGTCCTTGTAGCCCTCGCTGAGATATCCGATCTCGTGCAGGCTCCCCTTATCCTTAAGTTTAATATTGAGATCAGTATCCAGTTCATATTTTTCGTCACTGTAAGATATGATTCTTCGGTATTTATCAAAGGATGCTTTTATATCCTCCATATATTTCCCTGAGAAATTCTGCCTGGCCTTTTCAAGATAATCCCTGGTCCTGCTGATAATCCTGTATTTCCTCTGTGCATACTCCTGCTCCGTCAAAAGAGCTGACAGTTCCGCTTCATCATTTTCCATTACTTCAAGCTGCTGTGTATTTTTCTCAAGCAGAGTCCTGTAGCTGTCCTCCGCCTCTGAAATGGAGTCTGCCTGCTCCTGCAGCGCATTAAGGGAGCTGCTCAGTTCCTCCATTGACAGCTTTTCTCCCTCAGCACAGGCAGATGCATATCCGGAAACATCATTCTCTTTTTCAAATGCCTCCTTACGGGCTTCCTTTTCAGCAAGATCCCTGCTGCTGAAGTTAAGTCTTATATAGTTTTCGTTTATCCCCGCAAGCTGGCTCTTAAGATCTTCCTCTGCAGTAAAGCCCAGTGAAATGAGATAATTCCTGACCTCCTCTATTATGGATCCGGCTTTGACGCAGGCCTCATCAGCTGTCTGACACTTAGCAGCCAGCCTGCCATACGCAGCAAGGTCATTCCTGAGACGAAAAATTGCTTTTTGATGGTCAGCTTCATCGGTAAGACCATAAGCACTCAGAAACTCTGATATCCTTAACTCCAGAACGCGAACAGCTTCTTCTTTGTCTGCAAGGTCAGCCTCCCTGCTCCTTACTGATAATTCTTCGTAGTCCCTGGCAAGATCACGGATATGATTCAGAACCACGAAAACGCCCTCTTCATCGTACCTGATATGGAGCTTGTCAAACAGCGCCCTGCAGGTCTCTTCAACCTCTGCTATGAATACCTCATCCTCCCTAATTTCACTGCACATACGCTCATAGACACTGATCGCCTGCTGATCCTGCGGCTTATTGTTCTTTCTGCGAGACAGTACCCCGGCAATTGTCATTAAAGCTCCTGTTACGGCAATAACTGTGCCCGCGATTATTTCCCCAGATAAGACACCACAGGCAATTCCGCCAAGAACAGCAACCAGCCCTATTACGATAAGGAGTTTCTCCGCTGCTTTGTTTGTTACCCCCATTTCGGTGATGTCGTGAGAGCTTTTATACAACTCAGCATTTGCCTTTTTGATCGAGACCAGTTCCTTCCTGCTATCCCTGGCACTCCACCCGGCAATCATATCATCTATCTCATCCAACGCAGGTTCATAGTGTTCAAACAGCCTTTGCGCTTTACCGAGCTTCTTTTTCTCAGCTTCAGACAAAGCCAGACTGTCCCTGTCTGATGTGAGCTCAAGCAGCCTGTCGCAGTCATCCTCTATCTCCGTCAGCATGTCATTGTCCGGGATTCCGGCTTCAAACCTCTGGTCAAGGGTATTCAGTTCCTGCTTTTCTTCATCTGAAAGGGCGAAATTTTCTGCGGTAAGGATACAGCTTTCATAATCATCATAGAAACGAAACAGTGCCTCAAGATCGTCCTTGGAAGGGACCTCCCCGGGAAAAAAATTTCTTTCATCATCATAGTTTTTCCTGGCAATGGAAACCTGTTCACATAACTCGCTATATCTTTCCATGCCGGCCATAGAGTCTTTCAGTGCATAGATCTGCTCAAGGCGCCTTTGTATCTCCCTCTGCCGCCTGATCGTCTCTTCCCTGCTTGACCTTTGCTCCTCAAGACGCCTGCATAATTCTGCCCGGGTGTCCAAAAGGCTGTCCTTGCTCCTTACCCTCTCCCGCAGCTCTGCTATCTTAGCATCCAGTTTATACAGCTGTCCCGTTGCCCTCTCGTGAGTGAGCCTGTCCATCTCTTTCTTCAGGTTATTCTGCACTGCATTGTAATTCCCCATATCAGCAGTCTGATCAGCGACATTCCCGATCTTGGCACTTATAATTGATGTGACCTCGGTCCCACAGTCCTGCTGCGCGATAAAAACAGTTCTCATAAAGGATTCAAGATCGATTCCGAACAGCTCCTCCCCTACATTTGCAGAGTAGTCAGACGATCGGAGATTGGTCACATTGTCATACAGTGCAAATTCATCGGTCCCAGATTTCTTTTCTCCGAAGAGTCTCTCCATCCTGTACTCTCTGTCCTTTACGCAAAAGACAATGCTCCCACCATAAACACCCATCTGCCAGGGTCTGTATCTCTTTCTTTCATTATCGATTATGGTTCTCTTGTTTTCGCCTAAAAAACCATAGAACATCACTCGAATAAATGCTGCAAGCGTACTTTTTCCCCAGCCGTTGTCCCTATGCAGAACATTTTTTTCGCCCTCAAACACATAGTCAAAATCCTGAAGCTTCCCAAAATTCTCTATGTGACAGCTGATAAGTTTCACAGTTCAATCTCCTCCCCGTTAAGAGCCTGAAACCCGCATCGGATGATCTGCGCCTTTTCATCATCACTAAGTGAATCATCCCCTTTCACAAGCCTGACGAACTCGCCCTTCAAAGATGCATCCAGTTCATAGTCGCTATAGTCTACCGCTATCCTGGTCCTGTCCTTTATCCTTACATAATAAAAATCATCCTTGAACTGATTGGTAAGATACCCGGTATTTTTTTCACAGTCCACCTCTATATCTCCTGCCAGTACAACCTTTACCAGATCCCCGGATTTAATCTTCCGGTCGCAAAGGAGACGTGCAATCCTCGTCCTGATGTCAGTGTTGGTCCTGCAGTCAGATATGTCCACAATGACCTCATGAAGGTGCCTGTTGGCAAAGTCCACAAATTGCGTCGTATACGAAAAGCTTTCCTCATCTATATTAAGCAGGACAAAGCCGTGACTTCCGCATTCATCAAATCCGCGTCCCTCCAGGCAGCCGCAGTAACAGTATCTTCCCCTTGGAGGAAGTTCTCCCTCCCGGTATTCATGGACATGTCCCAGCGCAAGGTAGTCGATATTCTTATTCCTTAAATCTGCGAGGCTGATATTGTCAGGTGAGTTTTTAGCCTGATATGCTGTTATCTGACCATGCATGGTCACGATATTAAAATCTCCCGGATCAAGGAGCAATGATGAATATACGGTATTCATATTGTCTTTGCACAATTCAATCCCGGAGAGCGTGATTTTCGATCTTCTGCCTTCATACAGAATGAATGTGTGCCACTGCCTGCTGAAAAGAAACAGATTTTGGGGCAGCTCTTTGATGGATCTGACAAAGCTGTCACCACCGCCATGATTTCCCATAATATAATAAAAGCGTATGCCCGGATGTGAACTGATAGCGTCGATCACGCTATTACGCGTCCCGGCAGAAAAGTTCCCTGTATCAAACAGATCCCCGGCAATGATAACAGCAAAAACGCTGTTTTCATCGGCATATTCGACCATCCTGATGAATGTATCCAGAATCTCCCTCTTTCTCTCTCTTGCCTTTTTCCTCTCAAGATTCGCAGTCATCTGCGAATCAAGGTGAATATCCGCACAATGAATTATCTTCATTCCTGCCCCTCCCTTTACGCCACAATTTATTTTACCAAATCATGGCGAATATTACAAACAGACGTTCGTCTGATGGCAGAACCGGGTTTCATTTCAATAGTTTTCAATAGTCAGCCGGGCGCACAAAAAAAGAAGACCCGCACACTGATAAGGTGCACCAACCTTCTTCTGTTCTATTCCTGTTTCAAACCGATTACTACGTGATGATGATCACTTTCCCTTGTTTTAATTGTCTGCAGCAAATAAGGAACCGGCTCTGTATCTATTATCTTATTAAAGGTCAGGGCAAGTGCCTCTTCCTGTTCAGCCAGATTTGTCAGGTTTTCTTTGCTGACTGCATCTGACACTTTGCCGACATCACTATCGCTTACATTCTCAAGAAGCTTCTTTTTTGCGTCTTCATAAAAGTCTGTCCCGGCAGGGCGTATCTGGAGATTGCCATCCCTGCCCATAAAGAATTCAAGATAAAAAGCCGTCACAACATCAACATAGAAGATGCTCTCAAAATCACTGGTCAATGCCTTGGAGATGCTCATGTAGTTTCCCTTGGTTGTTGGAGTAAGTTCAACCTTCAGCTTTGCGCGCTCAGCGACCAAAGCTTCAAAAGCTTCATGAGTCACCGGCTTGGAGAAATAATAGCCCTGAACATAATCGCAGCTCATAGCCTTCAGAACCATATACTGTTCTTTTGTTTCAACACCCTCAGCCACAACAGGCACATGCAGATAATCCGCTATGTCGATGATAAGCTCGATCATCCGCACATCCTTGGTCTCTCCAAATGCACTGCGGATAAAGCTCATATCCAGCTTCAGCGCATCTATTGGAAGGTGTGAGAGCATGCCCAGAGACGAATACCCGGTTCCAAAATCGTCCATCTCTATCCTGAAGCCCATGCCCATACCGCGCAGTTCCTTGGCAGTGGAAATAACCTGCTCAGAGTCACCTGTATAGGCGGACTCAGTAATCTCAAGCATCAGATTCTCTGTACTAAGCCCGTACATATCCAAAATATCATTGAAGATATTTTTCAGATTTGGTGTCAGCATATCAATACGGGATACATTCACCGACACAGGCACCGAAAAGCCAAAGCGCTGCTTCCACTCACTGATTCTTTTTGCGGCCTCATTCCATACAAACTGATCCAGGTCAAGGATAAGACCATTCTCCTCAAGCAGTGGTATGAACACTCCCGGGCTTATCATACCAAGTTCCGGGTGATCCCAGCGCACAAGGGCTTCTGCACTGGCCAGAACAGGGTTTTCCGGATGAATGTCATACTTGGGCTGGAAGTATACCTTGAAACAGTTGTTCTCAAGGGACGGTCTGAAGTCTTCCAGCAGACGTTCCCTGAACAGTTCTGCTTCATGCATTTTCGTATCATAAATTCCTATCGCTTTTCGATAACCGCTTTTCACTGTATTTGCAGCAATCTTCGCATAGTCAAAGCGGCGCTCTATCTGGAGCGACTTGTCAGCCTCTGCGTAGACTCCCATGCGCAGACGTACACGGTTCTTGGACACATCCTCGTCCACAAGGCCTTTATTTACCTCATCGAACAGACTTTCATATTCCTGCCTGTGAGGGCAATATATAAGAAAAGTATCCACTCCACGCCGGCAGCATACCCCACCTATATCACGGGATACCTTGCGCACACTCTTTCCGATCCTGGCCAGAACACTGTCGCCATACTGCTTTCCGTAGCGCTCGTTGAGCATATGGAAATGATTGACGTCCAGAACAATGGCATCCATCGACATTTCACTGTAATGCTGGTCATACATCCTGACATAGCGCAGGAAGTAGTCTGGATTAAGCAGATTCGACAGGCTGTCTCGCTCTGTAGACTGGATGATATTTCTCTTCTCAGTAAGCTCAATACACCGGTTTACACGTGCCCTGACAATCTCAGAGGTAGGATATGGCTTTGGAATAAAGTCAATTGCCCCTATCTTGAGGCAGTCAACCTCAGCGCTCTGGTCTGCTGTCATTACTATGACAGGTATCCCCATGAACTCTTCCTCTTCCTCCATCACCTTCAGTACTTCCATACCACCCATTTTCGGCATCTGAAGGTCAAGAAGTACCATGGCCAGATTATCCTTGTGAATTTTGATTTGCTCTAATGCCTCAACGCCATCGGAAGCATACAGTATCTGGTAAATATCCCCAAGCATTTTGCCAAGGATCATCTGATTGACACGCTCGTCATCAACAATAAGTATGTGCCGCTTGAGATGCATGATCTCAGCATCTTCGTCTATAGGGAATATTGCCTTTGCAGCTTCCTCCGCGTCCTCCCTGGAAATAGCTCCCATGCCTTTGAGGAGCTTCTTCTCTTCATACATCAAAGCATCCGCACGTTCGAAAGCATCATGAAAGCTCTTGTCCTCTCCGGGCCTGTACTCTGAAAGGCCGCCTGATATGACAACCTCTTTTGTACTGATATGTGTCACAGAGCGATCATGCAGCACCTGGACCAGTTCTTTCCTGATAAGATAATCGCGATCGTGAAGGATTACGACGAACTCATCTCCACCTGTACGATAAACCGGGCTGTGCTGGAAAATATCGCATATCATCCGGCTTGCGTTCATTATGTATTCGTCACCGGCCTTGTGACCAAGGGTGTCATTGATTACCTTAAGCCCGTTTACATCACAGACAACAACGGCAAAATCATTCGCCGTACCGCTCTCAATGGTTGCATCGATATCCTTCTGCTGCAGAATAAAAGCATGCTTACTCTTAACACCGGTAAGCGGATCGGTAAGTGCAATAGATTTGGCCTTGTCACGTTCCTCGTTAGCCTTTTTCTCCCACCGCTGCATGGAAAGATAATTGTTGAGCATTACAACCAGCGACAGACCGAATAAACTGATGATCACAAAGACGCTGGTATTATCGGCATCATGCAGGCGTCTTAGCTGTACCGCAAGAAACTCATCCTTGCTCTGTCAAGAATCTCAGCGTCAGCTGTGCCATCGATGTAGGCTGAAATATCCGATATGATCTCGTTTTCCCTGTCTTCATTTAATCGCTCCGCCCAGGTCGTTGCCATCAGAACTATAAAGACTAAAAGCGCGAGCCACACAATAATGGCTTTGCCGAATTTTCTGTCATGATCATGGCGGATGACCCAGTGGAAATACAAAAGTCCCAGGAACGACCAGACAGCCATAAGCACGTAGGTCTCTGTCTCGATCGTATAGTCATAAAAAGCACTCGGGAAAAGAAGAAACACAGCGAATGCAACTAAAATGAACAGGCAGATTCCGCTGATAAATTCATTCATTTTCGCACCTTCCTGCCTCGAGACCTTAAATACGGCAACAGACGCAAAGCCATAGATAATGGTCGCTCCAATCGTGGTAGTATCAACGATCCACCCGATAGCAGTTCTTCCGAAGAATGGTATGGGCAGCGAGACAAGCAGTATCAGAAGTATGGAATTTACAGGAATCTGCAAACTGTTAAGTGTGGCAAAGCACCCGGGGAGTATGCCATCCTGAGCCACAGCGTAGGTCAGCCTGCTTACTGTGCGCAGCAT
The DNA here is from genome assembly GCA_024694565.1 of Butyrivibrio sp. Taxonomy (GTDB): domain Bacteria; phylum Bacillota; class Clostridia; order Lachnospirales; family Lachnospiraceae; genus Butyrivibrio. The sequence goes on from JAILJR010000007.1 coordinate 26,580, forward strand.
TCCGATCAGGCTTGTAAGTACCAGTGACAGCAGTGATACCATCAATATATTCACGCCAAAATTTCCAAGATAATGATTTGCCGCATAGAAAGCGGGAAGTCCTGCAATCCCCTCAAATTCATCAAGACGGCTGATATAATCAAGCCAGCCTGAACAGCTCTCCGGATAAGCGGAGACACTCATAAGAATAATAAAGATGTACAATGCCGTGGTAACGGCTACAGATATAACAAGAACCCGGAACATGTTGCTGTGCTTAAATCTGTACTCCTCTGCTGAATGGGAGACTGACTCGAATCCTATAAAAGCCCAGGGTGATATAAAGGCAATACGCACGATCTGTCTGAGAACTTCTGTATCCGGAAGAAAAGCCGGGCTCATAGTCGTTCCATTGCTGCCAAACCCGAACATGGCTACAACGAAGCACACCGTAATTCCAACAGTAAAAAGCAGAACCATCACTACCATGATCCGGGCGGTAGCCTTTTTGCTCTTCATGCACAAAAGACCAACAAGCCACATAACCACCAGGGTCACGATCGCTTCCCCCAAATAGACCTCATATCCAAATATGGTAAAGAGATACCCCTTTTTGAATACTGACTGCAGGAAATACCTCGCAAAAAGAGGGATACTCGTAGCGTTTGCCCAGAATATAGATATGTAGATAAGGAACATGAACCAGGCAATCAGAAACGCCCTGTCATAACCAAATATTTCCTTTACATAGTTGTACAGGCCCCCTGTACTGGGGTATCTGTTTGCAAGGAAATGATAATGGCTTGATACCATCAGCATCATGACAAATCCTATCAGCAGACCTATTATGGAGCCCATCGGTCCCGCCTGGGAAAGGTAGGACTTGCTGGTGACAACAAGAGATCCCCATCCTATGGCTGATCCGACCGACAGCGCCCAGACTGCCAGCGGTGAAAGATATGGCTGGAATTTTACTGAATTGTTAGTAGACAATGCTTGTACATTTCCGTTCTTCAGCATTGCAAACCTCTTCATTTTGTTTTTGAATAAAACAATTTATTGACTAATATTAACACGAATTATCGGTATTTTCCAACTTCGCTTCACACACATCAAGATGCCCCTAACCCGCCCGGATACTGAATTGTAGCCTTTCAAGCAAAAAAAGTTTAAAGTAATTTAATTTCATTGTCGCATTATTCTTTTATATAATTAATTCATTAGAATTTTTACAACGCTGCTTTCGGTCGCGCATAGCCGGGTATGAAATCTCAAACGCATCCTAAGGACGAAAGACATCAGGCCTCTCACGTAAGAAGGTTATCCTCATGTCAGATCCCATCTGAGATGGCAGCCCTTAGGATTATCAAGGAGGACTATCTATGAAAAACAATCTTAACAAAAAGCTCATCGGTCTCATGGCAGTAGGTATCACAGCAGGACTGATGGTCTGCCCGGTGCATGTAAGTGCAAATGAAAATGACCCGGAATCATTAGGTGAAATTGATCCTGATTCTCTGCTTTCAGGCGGCAATGATGATACGTTGAATAATGGTTCCTCAGAGGATGATATAGGCGCTCCTACTCCTGATGACGGAACGTCATTGGATAATACCGGCGATAATTCTTCGAATGATGGCTCCTCCGGGGATGGTACAGGTGATGCTTCCTCTAATGATGGCTCCTCCGGGGATAATACAGGTGATGCTTCTTCCTCTGAGGACCCCGCTGTCGTCGATACCGGCGATCATGTTGCCGACCTGATAGACAGTGCTGAAGAAAGCGCTTTAGCTGCTGAAACCGGATTCGGGAATGCATCAGATCAGGCTGATCAGGCAATTCAGGATCCTCTCTCTCTGAGGGTGAAGCTGCTGTAGAAAAAGCATCTGAAGCAATATCGGAAGCCAAAGAAGAATATGCTGAGGCATCTGAGCAATTAGAGAACGCCCAGAAGGCTCTTGATGAAGCCGGTGAGCTTTTACAAACCGCCGAAGATAATCAGACTGAGATTGAGGCTCAGCTTGAGGCTGCCAAGAAAGAGCAGGAAACTCTGGAATCTGAGGTCATGGCCAATCAGGAAGCTGCTGATTATTATGAAGATGTGCTTAAATCATATGAAGGGCTTGAAGAGAGCGGCTTTCATAAGATACTCGAATCCCAGGAGGATTTGGCGGCGACTGACAAATCTGATCCGTTATACAGTGTTTTACAGGATAATGTCGCCAATAACATTATGCAATATTACATCCTGGATTCCGAAGAAGAGAATCTGAGTGATGTTTCATTCCAGCATGTCCGGGACAAGTATGTTGAGTATTATGACAGTAATAACAGACCCATCGATGGCGATATTTCATACTGGATTGTAGAATACAAAACTCCCGATGGAAATGTCTATCAGCGAAGATACCAGTATAATGTAGATTCAGATGGTGATTTCAGCTTTACCAGCCTGGAAATTTTTCCTGACGCAACATTTGAATCAACATCCGGTACTGCTGTGGAAAAGAAGCAATATGTACCGACAGAAAACACTCATGCCTATGAGATAAAACAGGATGACGGGACAAGGATGCTGTATGCCATAGATACAGCCACAGATACCCCTGTCGGTATTGATATAGCTGATGAGCCAAAAGATGAATCAAAACCCTTAAAGCATGAAAAAGGATCCACTTCAAAAAAGTACGAAAAGGTTGAAGGATCGACCACACAGGATATCGTATACAAATTTTCAGAAGATGGAAAAAAATAGAAGAGATCAGTATCGTTGAGTATCAAAAGTATAATATTAATAACATTGTAACAGAACAGATAGGACCTGTAACATATTACCGTACCTACGAAGAAGCAGAAACAGCTGCTGCAAGGATAGTAAATAAATATACTGACGATGCCCATAAGCCCCAAAATGTTGACTATGTATATGAAATTTCAAAGCTCACAAGGAATCGGTTATGGGGTGCAACCTCCATTATAAAAAAAGTAACTACTAACACTTATACAGATGATATTAAATCAAAGACAACTACCTACAAAGCCACAGAATATCAATATGTTTCTTCAGAAGAAAAAAGTGACTTAACACTTGCTCATGCAGGCAATAACCTTAGCTCAACAAAGGATTCTGAATTCCAGGTAACAATGTCGCAGCATAAGGATGCTGTCACCAATGCTGCCGAAGCAAAGAAGGAATACCAGACTGCCAAACAGGACCTTGATGAAAGTATTAAAAAACTGGACGATGTAAATACCAGAATAGAAAAGCTTGAGGCTGAGCTTCTGACAGATGAAGAAATAAATAAGCTTCAGAATTAGCATACTATAGCTCTTGCCCAGGTTGATTCTGCGCAGGATGCCAAGAATCAGGCAGCACAGAAGATCAGTCAGGCAGAAAAAGCTCTGCAAAGATCTGAAAACATCGTTCAATCCATGCGCAACAGAAATAATGGCAGAATCGATGGAAGAGGCGATGTTGCTGATACTGACGGAGGCTTTGACGAAAGAGGTGATGTTGCTGATACAGACGGCATTATTCAACGTGGCCCGGGCAATGCATTATCCAATGATAATTACACAATAACCGGTGCATCAGAGGTCCTTAGAAAAGAAGCCGCCTTAAACGGAGCATCCGACAGCGCTGCGGAAAATGTCTACGAATTAGTGGTCAGGTATCAGAAAACCGGTATCGATGCCCTGAAAGAAAAAGCTGCAACTCTTCTCTCCGCTCTTCCACCGACCAGCAAAGTCAGACTTTATATCATGCTGGCAAGAGATTATTACATGAAGAATGTCAATAATCCTGATTTTAAATTCTTTAATGCAGAAAAGTATCTCGAAAAGTATACCGATGTGAAGAACGCAGCCATTGACAGTGGAGAGAAAGACCTTAAGGCCTTTGCACTTAATCACTTACTCACCAGAGGAATCTTTGAAGACCGAAGCAGCATGACAGATTTTGACCCAGTAAAACAGATCTATGCGAATCCTTCAAAGTTTAACGAAATATCACTGGAAGACCCTGCTCTTCCGGAGCAAGTCTATAACCTGTATACCAAATGAACTACCCTCACCGGCACCACGTCGGAAAGGTTTTCTCCCACGACGTTATAATGAAAATGCTGCCCGGGATCTTTTCCCGGACAGCATTTGTTTATGAAAGTGATTGCCGAATATATCTTTTCAGGCTTTCTTTGCTTCATCGGACGCATAAATTGCCTTAAGAAATATCGGTGTAAGTATTGAGCTTACTACTATCAAAAGTATAACAGCTGTAAAGTATCTGCTGTCGACTATATCAGCTTTGAGGCCTCGCTGCGCCACAATCAGTGCAACCTCTCCTCTGGTCATCATTCCCACACCTATCTTTAAGGAATCCGACGTATTGTACTTAAGGCACTTTGCTACAACTCCGCAGCCGATAACCTTTGCCAGCAGACCCACAACAACAAAGGCAGCTGAAAAAGCAAGGATGGTAATATCAACAGTTCTCAGATTAGTCTGAAGTCCGACACTTGCAAAAAACACCGGACCAAATATCATGTAAGAATTGATGTCCATCTTTCTGTCAATATACTCTGAATCATCCAGGGAGCTTAATATAATGCCTGCTACATAAGCGCCTGTGATATCTGCTACTCCAAAATACTTATCAGCGATATAAGCCAGTGCAAACGCAAGCGCAAGTCCCATGATTGGAATTCTTCTCGTATGTGGCCACCTCTGATCCATTTTTTGCATGGCCTTAAAAATACCAATTCCAACAACGACCGAAAGCGCGAAGAACGCCATCGTCTTTAAGCAAACAGCAAGTAAATTGGAATCAGGATCCTTTAACCCCAGAACCGCTGTAAGGACCACAATACCTATTACATCATCTATGATGGCCGCACTCATTATGGTAGTTCCCACATCTGTGGAAATCTTCCCCAGTTCCTTTAATACCTGAACTGTTATGCTCACGGAAGTCGCAGTAAGAATTGTTCCTATGAAAAGAGCCTTTATAAATTCTACCGAACCGGGAGCGGCAAAACCGTAGAAAATCATATACAGAATCGTACCCATGACGAGGGGAACCGCAACACCTGTGCATGCAAGTATCGTTGCTTTTAAGCCTGACTTTTTGAGCTTCTCAATATCTGTCTCAAGCCCTGCGCTGAACATCAGCAGGATAACACCGATCTCAGCCATGCCGGAAAGAAAATCTCCGGCCTGTACAAGGTTAAACAGCGTCGGTCCTATGAGAAGTCCGGCGACAATCTCACCGGCTACCTGCGGCGCATGAAGCCTTCTTGCGATGAGGCCGAAAAACTTTGCACTGACAATTATGATCACCAGATCTCTTAGAATTTGAATCGTATCCATATTCTACCTCCATTAGTTTAACACTAATGAAGGAGTATGAACCTTTTCCCGTCAACAGTCAAGTCAAAGAGAGCAATTCAGTTGCAAGCCGTGGCAGGGACTTGACGTTATGATTCATCTGCAAGCCGGGGCAAGGACTTGACGTAACGAATCATTTGCCATCCGGGGCAGGGACTTGACGTTACAATTCATTTACCATCCGGAACAGGGACTTGACGTTACGATTCATTTAATAATCGTGACAGGACAGGCGGCTGCGATATACAACTGCCAGGCTCCTAAATCAGCCTTCAATTCTTCTGAAAATATTAGCCAATATGGCTCCTGAAATATTATGCCATACAGAGAAAATTGCACCCGGGACTGTTGCCATTGCGAGGGAAGGAAAAGCAGATGCTGCGAGCGAAGATGCAAGGCCCGAGTTCTGCATTCCAATCTCAATTGCCAAAGCTTTTTTTCTTGGCATCGGAAGCTTTAAAAGCAGTCCAAGAAGAAACCCCACCATGTAACCAAGAAGATTATGCAGGATAACTACAGCAAAAACAACCGCACCCGTTTTTAAAATGCTTTCCGAATTATGTGAGACCACAGCTGCAACAATAAGCGTAATGGAAACAACCGAGACCAGCGGAAGAACATCCGATACTTTTTCTGTGTACCTGCTCCAAAATCTGTTAATGATAAAGCCAAGAACTATTGGAACAATAACAACCTTGATGATCGAGATGAACATGCTAAAGACATCAACATGTACTGATGTTTTCAAGAGCAGATACGTAATGGCAGGGGTAAGAAATGGCGCCAGTAAAGTATTGACACTGGTCATTCCAACAGACAAAGCCACATCACCTTTACTCAGATAAGTCATCACATTACTTGCTGTTCCTCCCGGACAGGTTCCCACCAGAATTACACCGGCTAACAGACCTGCTTCCAGTCCAAAAATCCTTCCAAGACAAAACGCCAGCAGAGGCATAATTGTGAACTGGGCAATGCATCCGATAATGATATCCTTGGGCCTCTTAAACACAATTGCAAAGTCTTCAAGCTTTAACGTCAGTCCCATTCCAAACATTACAAGCATAAGCAGATAATTGATCCAGGATGTCTGAATCCAAAGGCATGTCTTCGGCAAAAATAAAGCAAGCGCTGCGATCAAAAGAACAATGGCCGCCATATATTTCCCAACGAATTCGCTCAACCTTTTCATATCATTTTCTCTCCTTTTTATATTTCATCTGAGCCCATTTTTGCCACGATTTTTCATTGAATATTTGGCAATCCTTCACATTACTTTTAGCTCATATAAACACTATAAACCTTTTAATTCTTTTATCAAAGATTATCTTCTGCTCCATCAGGATCCCCGGCGAAAACAGTCAGATCGCTTTATGACGCCATCGTCACAAATTATCGGAATACCGTCAATTTGAATTAGCAAGATTCGCCTGTGTGTACACAAGGCATCTTGCAAGCGAATTATCATTCACTTGTTTCATTGGGGATCACGCTCCCCAAACCCTCGTTGGCTTGCCTTTGGCAAGCAGATTATTGCAGCTCATTCACAATCTGATCTTCCTGAAAAATCATGAGTCAGCGGACGAAAATCTCTCCGCACTTCAAGGTTACAACCCAGTGGTATTTCAGTATCTCAAAATCTCAAAATATTTTTACTCCTTGTTATACAGATGCTTCAGATATGATAGAATACTCGATGAGACTCAGACACTTTTTTACGGAGATTTTTATGAACATTTATATTGATTTTGACGATTGCCTGTGTGAGACAGCCAAACATTTTTCGCAGCTTGTCGCCAGGCTTTTTGGGAAGGATATCCCTTATGAGGAGATCCATTATTTTGATCTTAAGAAGTCCTTTTCTCTGACAGATGAACAGTATGAACATATGATGATCGAAGGTCACACTCCTGATGTTCTTTTGTCGTACGACGAGACTCCTGGAGCGATCAAAACCATCAACGAGTGGGTTGAAAAAGGACATAACGTATCCATTATTACCGGCCGTCCCTCCAGCGCTTACGAGCCGTCAAGATTGTGGCTTGATCAGCACGGACTTGAAAATGTAAAACTATATTGCCTCAATAAATACGGGCGTGACAGTTTTATAAAAAACAGTTCGTTTACTCTTGAGCTGGAAGATTATTACAAGATGAAATTCGATTATGCAATTGAAGATTCTCCGGCAGCTTTTAAATATTTCTCCCACCTGCCGCAGCTCAAAGTAATGGTCTTTGACAGGCCATGGAACCGGGACTGCGAGTTCCCAACAGACCAATTTTTCCGTTGCCAAAACTGGGATACGATAAAAATGCTTGTGCGATAAAACCGGGCAATCAAAGTTGTTGAGGGGCTGGCTTCGCGAAGGTTTTGAGGGTCCGGATCGAGGGTTAAATATTCTCGAATAATTTAAAGTGTATCGCTTGTATATCAGCAAAAAAATATAGCAGGTATCCTATGAAAAGATACCTGCTATTTACACTCTTAATCCTCTTTGATCCCTTCCTCCATTAATCCGATTCAGACGTGATCACCTATCCTGCAGTCGACCAGATCGGAGGCTATCACATGTGGATTATGGTAGTGCTCTCTCCTGTCGGTAATGCTTCCGATCGATATGGCACTCTCAGGACAAAACTGGAGACAGCCAAGGCACTGGGAACAGTTTTTTCCGATTACGGCTCTGCCATTTTCTACCTTTATATTTCCACGGGGACACAGCTTAACACACTGTCCGCACGCTATGCATTTGTCACTTACCGAAAAAGCTTCGACCTTCTTTTTTGCAATTGCCGGCCACAACATATTCTCGAAAACATTGAAGAGATTCATCGGCGGCTTTTTGGATTTTACCACGCCTTTAGCTATATCCTTAGCCATATTTTGTGCCAGCTCCTCGCTCCTTACCTGAGCCTCTCCTATTGTCAGAAGAGGCATCATAAGCTTGTGTGGGAAGAGCCAGATACAACTGCAATGATGAGTAATAACTCCCCAATATTTTAATGGAATCATCATGTTAAGCTTTGCAAGTCCCGTCCCCGCATATGCAGAACATGAAGTGATTCCAAAGGTGTACGACCTTGGATTAATCTTAAGCCTTCCGGCAAATTTCAGCACGTCTTCAGGTGCCCCTCCTCCATAACATGGAAAGACAAATCCAACCTTTTCTGCAGTCGAAAGATTACTGACAGTTGCCCCGTCACGGATTCTGATCAGCCTCGCACCACCGATTCCTTTTGCTATGTTCCTTGCAATGTCAAGACAGTTTCCAGTGCCTGAAAAATAGAAGATAACATTCTTATCCATAATCATAACCCTCCGGTCAGATGTATTTATCCTGATTTTATAAACGCAGAATCAATTATCCATTAAATTAATCATCAAAATAATGATAACATAATAATTTTAATATTCTCGTATTTCATAAATAAATCACAATTTTTCATCTGCCGGATATATCCTTAAGGACGTCAATCCAATTCCTTACCGGTCATCGGCGACTGATGACAACAAGGCATTTGAAAAAAATATCATTGGATTTGATGCAGTTATTTATTATTTGGTGTACCAGGCTTTAACCTTACCTTCATGGAAATCTGACGGGGTGTTTCCATCCCATCAAACTGAATCAGATAACACTCATCATCAAGATTGAAATCAAGAACTGTCCCCTCTCCCAATATGGCATGCTCTACCCTCTGTCCTTTTTCGAGAAGATTTAATTTTTCTGCCCCTTTGAGGTGCCTGCTGTCATTCTCAATGAACTGTCTGACAGCTGCGATCATGCTTTCATTTGGCTTTTCTGTAAACTCTAAAAGTTCCGGGTCAATATCCAGAATGAATCTTGAAGGATAACGTGGAATCCCTTCGAAAGTATTGCCACCTGCCTCCGAAATAAACAGCCTTTTCTGCGCCCTGGTCATTGCCACAAATGCAAGGCGCCGCTCTTCCTCCATCCCCTCGAGAGTATGAACTTTTCTCGACGGAAATATACCTTCATTCATTCCGCAGAGAAAGACGTAAGGAAATTCCAGACCCTTGGCCGCATGTACTGTCATGAGCTTAACCTTGTCAGAATTTTCCGAGGCGGAATCAGCATTTGTAAACAGCGCTATATGTTTCAGATAATCCTCAAGCCCAACCTCCTCTCCGCAGGTTGTCTCATATTCAAATACAGACTGCTTTAGTTCTGCCAGATTGTCCAGTCTGTCCTGAGCCCCTTCCGTCCTGAGCATTTCCTCATATCCGCTGTCATTTAAAATTTTGGCAAGGACCTCGGACACAGGAAGCCCTCCGTAGTTCTCGGAAAAGCGTTCAATCAGGTCAACGAATGCCCGCGCTTTGGTCCCTTTAATAAGCTCATTTTCAATATTTTCAATAAGCGCCATGTAAAGAGAGCATCCCTTTTCTTTTGCATACTGCTCAAGAAAACTCATTCGTCTCTTTCCCAGATTTCGCTTCGGAGTATTGGCTATTCGTCTGAAAGAAATATCATCTCTGTAGACCAGCATCCTTAAATAACAAAGTGCATCTTTTATCTCTGATCTGCCAAAGAATTGTACTCCTGAATAAATGGTATAGGGTATCTTCTCCTTCAGAAGTCCCTCTTCAATCGTGCGGGTCACATAATGCGCCCTGTAAAGAATGGTCATATCCCTGTAGGGCACACCACTCCCCTTTAGAGCAAGAATCTCTCCGGTAATCCAGTCAGCCTCTTGCGATGTATCTGGTGCAAGATGACAAAGAACGCTTTCGCCATCACCAAGTGTAGGAACCAGGTCTTTCCTGATCCTGTTTCTGTTCTTAGCTATTAGTGAATTCACTGCACTAAGTATCTGAGGCGTTGATCTGTAATTGTCATTCATCAGAACCGTCTTAGTGCCGGGAAAATACCTGTCAAAATCAATCAGATAACCAATATTGGCACCTCTCCAGGTGTAAATGGTCTGGTCAGGATCACCTACCACAAAGAGATTTTTGTGGTATCCCGCAAGCACTTCCATAAGCTCATACTGCAGACTGTCTATATCCTGAAACTCGTCTATCATGATGTACTCAAGCCTCTTCTGCCACTTGAGCTTTATATCAGGATTCTGCTTAAAAATGTACAACGAAAACTTGATCAGGTCATTATAGTCAAGGCCAAAGCATTTCTTTTCCTGATAAAGATATCCGTAGAAAAGGATGTCCCGAACCTCCGATGCCTGGTCGTATTTGTCCTTGAGCGTATCTAATGGCATAGTCAGCATATCTAGATAATACTCGGGTTCATCATAGAGCTTTCTGATCTCAAACATGTCCCTGGCTGAACTGAACGTCATGTCCCTCAGAGAAAGCCCCCTCTCTTCGTAAATTATCTTGAGCATGTCGTCTATATCTGAGTTGTCAAGTACAAGGAAGTTCTTGGGGTACTGAATTGCATGCGAATCCTCCTGCAGTATCGATACACAAAAGCCGTGAAATGTATTGATATAACCCGTATCATTATCTCCGGTAAGCATATGTATCCTCTGTCTCATTTCGCCAGCTGACTTGTTGGTAAATGTAACACACAGAATGTGTCCCGGCATTATTCCGAGTCCGTTTACAAGATATGCAAAGCGTGTGGAAAGAGCCCTCGTCTTCCCACTGCCTGCCCCTGCTATAACGCGTACATAACCTTCTGTGGTTGTGACTGCCTCCTTCTGGGCTGCATTAAGGCTATCTAACAACTCCATAAACCCCCTCCTTCTTGAAATGATAATCCCTGTTCTCTGATGTGAACAATAGTAAGTACATTGTCTGTCGTCATTTTGAAAACAGCCATTCCTTTACACTCTCATCCCGTCCCGCAAGAACCCAGCTGCAATGTGGATTGATCCCATACTCGTTCTTTAGTTTACCCGCCTCATATTCTGTATAATGAAGATCGTTGTGGACATCTTTAAGCTCTTCATAAATATCCCTCGACCCAAGATTAACTCCATATCCGCATAAGGATTTATAGGAAGCTTTTACGATTGTGTCATCAGCTGCATGTATCAGCCATAGAGGCGTCCGGGTCAGGGCATCAAAATTCCTCCGCCCGGTAGCACCACATATCGAAACTGCTCCGGCAAACATTTCGGAGTGATATTTAATGATTTCAAGACATCCGACGCCTCCGGCGCTGTAGCCATAGATATAGACCCTTTCTGTATCTATGTTGTCGTATTGTGCCTCAAGTGATCTGATAAGGGAACACACCCTGGTTCCGTCAACAAGTCCGGCCCAGTGTCTGCCTTTCCTGCACTGAGGAGCAAGAACATAACAGGGATGTATGTTCTGCCAGTTCTCCCGTGCAAATACAGTTCCAATATCATGCATGGTAAGCTGCAGTTCATTATCACTCCCGTATGCATCTGCCCCATGGAGATATACAACCAGGGGCACCTTATTCTTATATTTTGGCACAAAAAGCCTGTAGGGTAATTCTCCTGAATAATCAAATGTCCCATACAGAAACCTGTCACATATTGCTTTATTTCCTGCTGAGGGCTTATCCCAATCAGATGGCAGACTCATAGCTTTCTCCTCTATAATAAAACAATTATTTACTGAAATGTTATCCTACAAAAGCCATAGATGTAAATACATATTTAAAGGCGGTGTGCAGATTTCTCCGCATACCGCCTTTAGCACAGCCATATTCTGTTTTTTATTCAATTTCGTCCGTGGTTCCGTCTTTCTTAACCACTTCCAGCCTGCAGCCAAGACCAAAAGCTGCTACTGCTCCTGCAATGAGTGCCCAGGGTGCAGCTGCAAGTCCTATTATTCCACCGAGTATTCCAACATTTACCGGAACGCTGAAAACAACCTCGTCACCTTTTTTAATCTGAATCCTGTCTACATTGCCCTCTTCAACTTTCTTTTTAAGCTTATCAACTGCAGACTTGATCTCATCAGTTGTATTCCCCGCTGCCTTCGTTTCCTCGGTATTCTCTGATCCATTAGCAGCTGTTGTATCCTTTTTTGCCTCAGCGCTTTCTTTAATGAGATTGATTGCAGCAGCCTCATCACCATTCGCCTTAATAAGTGCTTCCTTTGCGTCCTTAAACTCTGCGCCTGACTGCTTCATAACATTTTCTACAGCTTCCAAACTAATATTCATGGTTCTTCTCCTCTCTTTACCACAACTCATGCTCTGCTGAAAAAAACTATCAGCTCTGCAACAACAAGTAACAACAATGCAATATATATGAACCCGCCAGTCAAAACATTGTTTTAAATATCGCAGGCAGGAGTACGATATAAAAAAGCATCACTTAAATGATACCTCATGATGCGCGGATTGAAAATCCTGTGAGCCCTACAAATACATTTCTTTTACTTTTATTTTTTTCTGTTGATGATATCATTATAGATGAACTGTTCAGTCAGATATATAACACCAGGCGAAATATTACAGCACATATTTCACTATTTCTGCAAAATAAGGGGAAAAACATGGCCACATACGCAATCTCTGACCTGCACGGACAATATGAAATATTTGAAAAGCTTCTGGAATATATCGGTTTTTCTGATGACGATTCCATGTATGTTCTTGGCGATGCTATAGACAGAGGTCCCGATGGGATCAGGATTCTTCAAAGAATAATGAATACCCCAAACATGGATCTTCTCATAGGGAATCACGAGTTTATGATGCTTAACTCTGTAGATCCTGATGGTTCTGTTGATTCAGTTCCCGGTCATGATGCAACTCTTTGGTTGTACTACAACGGTGGTGACCACACTTTTGCCCAGTATAAAGAGCTTCATGAGGATGAACGAAAAAAAATACTGACATGGCTTAACACAAGACTGCTCTCCACTCTGGCAGAAGTAAATGGCCGGGTCTTTTGCCTTACGCACTCAAACTTTGTACCGGACTGTATCGGAAAAAGATACGCCGATCTGGAGTATAAGGATATTTGGAATATTGTCTGGAAGACACCTTACAGAAACGATCTTTTCATTCCAATAGAAACCTATGCAGAGACAGGATATGATTTTATAATTGGCCACGTCCCTGTACAAAGAGTGACAGGCCCCGGACATAAACTCCATGCATTTCACGAGCAAAACATTCTTCTGATTGACGGTGGCTGTTCGTATCGTCAGGATAAAGTTCTTTCCGATGATGAATATGGTGTGATCTGTTTAAGGCTTGAAGACAGACATGAAGACGTGATTACCTTTGCCTCCCTTAACAATACATGATAATACATCAAAAAAATTGCAGAAATATTAGACCACCTGCTAATATTTCTGCAACATAACGTACTTCTTACTTAATTAAGAGACAATCGGATTACCGGTAACAATTCAGCTGTCAGCCAGGTCACTGCCGGCTATAGCGACGTCATCAGCTTCTATTGATATATTGCGGATCGTCGTATCTGCTGACATAGTCAGGACGATTATCCATCAGAAGCGCTGCTACCAGATATACTACAGCCCCTATCCCACTTGAAAAGCTGAATACTACCCACAAAATCCTTATTAGTGTCGGATCACACCCGAGATACTCTGCAATGCCTCCGCATACTCCAAATATTTTTCTGTCATTGCTTCTGTAAAGTTTCTTTTCCATAGCCTTTGCCTCCTTACAATTCTGACGTATACGAATCTCTTTGCTATACATGTATTTTATAATGATTTATGGAAAAATATATAGCCATTTCGGCATATTCCTATGTCCTATTTATCTGTTTCTGCAAAAAACCTGAACATTTCTTCGATTTGCAAAACCATATCCCATGTTTCCTATATTCTTGGAGCTATGGAATAGAATTGCAGCGATCACAACTCAGTGTCATCTGTCTTTCACTTTTCCTGCCTGCTACCTATATATACCGGAATTCCAAAGTCCCTTGGAAAGAGCTTTTCAGAAAGTGCAAGTGAAGCATAGTTAGTGGCTGCTAAACAAATGAAACGTATATCATAGCAAGATAATTACAGTATTTTGCATAAATATATGGTATAATAGATGCATGGATTATTACTGATATCCCCAATTTTCTTTGCATCAAGGAGCCGATTTATGTATAAAAAGGTGCACTCAGACGGACAGATAAACTTTCTCGATTTCAACCAGACTTGTGGTATGCAGCTTGACCCCAATAACGAGTATATCAGGTTGGCTGATAAGATTGA
>JAILJR010000059.1 GCA_024694565.1 Butyrivibrio sp.
TCCATGGCCTTCCTGTAATATTCTATAGCCTCTTCGTAGCATTTGTTTCGCCGGTACAAGTCTCCGAGTATGCAAAAGACCATCTCGTTTATGCCAAAACGATCTTCATAATCCTTAAGCCGTTTCAATAAACTATCGTACCGCTTAAGGTCTTTCATGCTCCAGCTATAGTAAAAAAGAGCATAATCTATGTTTTTCTTATCTTCAGACTCCCAGAGGGTGTCGAATACTGTTTCTGCCTCCTCATATCTCCCCGCACTGGTAAGCTCACGGACATAGTAGCCACGGATATAGTTGTCCATGGTCAGTCCTTCTGAAAGAGCTTTCTCCATGATCCGAAGGTTTCTGCCCTCTTCATTTACAACCTTCTTCCTGTGAAAGATACGGATGTCAGGCCGACAGACTATACGCCATTCAGGTCGGAGTTTAATGACTTCGTGGATTGGATACTCCCACCTTGGCTTGAGTGACCTGCGTATAAGTCGGTCACGGATCAGGGCACTGTCCAAAAGGGGCTCAGCCGGATCCCTGTCTCCTGCGTAGGAAAACAAAACTGCGTCTACAGAGGGCGGCATGTTTTGTTTGAGTTCCAGTACCTTTTCGATGTCCTCTGCTTCCATATCATCATCAGCATCCAGCCACATGACATAGTCACAGGATGCTTTATCGTAGGAGTAGTTCCTGGCCGCAGCAAAATCATCAACCCACTCAAAATCATAGACCCTGTCTGTAAAGCAGCAGGCAATTTCCCTTGTGCTATCCTTTGATCCGGTATCCACAATGATGAGTTCATCCGCAAACTGTCTTACATTATTAAGACATCGCTCCAGTACGGGTTCCTCATCCCTGACGATCATGCAGACGCTGATGGTAATGGCTTTGTTAAAAGGTCCGGTTCTGATCCCGGCGATATGGAGTCCCACCATAAGCCAATCCTCCCGTAATCTCCAAAAGATCATCATCATCAATTGGAAAACCGTCAAAGTCATCAAGGGCCTTCTCAACCTCATCCTCTGAGTAGCCCAGCTCCTTTGCAGCTTCTGTCATTTCCTCCAGGGAATTCAGGGCATCCTTCTTCCCCGCATCCAAAAGCTTCTTTAAGATTTCTTTCATCTTCATTTTATAACCCTCCTGGTAAATTATCATTGCTTCTTAAGATCTGAATTGGCTTTGACAGATGCCAGAAACAGTTTAAACTCCAGTTTCCTTCGCCTGCTGATATGCTTTGTATTATTGAAGTCTTCCTTATTATTCTCCAGTTCCCTAAAGAGATCCATCAGCTGTTTTTGGTACTTTTCCAAATCCTCTGCACTTCCAGCCATAAGGCGCTCTACGCACTGAAGCACCAGGTCGAGGTAAAAGCCTGCTGCCTCGCCCCTGTACTCAGGGAAGTCTCGCTGAACCATCACAAACAGTTCCTTTGCCCTGTCCGTCATATCGAAGAAATATGGTTTGAACCGCACTCCGGACAGACTGTCACTGCTCTCATCAACGCAGTACAGATATCCCACATCCTTCATCATATATACGGTCTTTGCCGCAAGAAGCATCCTGTAGGTGACGGGGATGTCGTCTCCCAGCATTCCCTCGTAAAAATGAAGGTCTTCAGGCATCAGGTCCCTACGATAGAACTTGGCATAGGTATTGGAATCAAGTCCGTCACCATCAAGCATTCTCCTGAAGGCTTCCCTGCCGGAAATGATGTTATCTTCATCTTCCTCATAGAGAATTTTTCCGGGGCCGTCAGGAAAGCTGCTCTCAGGGATCATACGTATCCCCATGCACACTGCGCCGGCTTTGTCTTCACAAAGTACCTTCCATGCTTTTTCAAGGACCTTTGCATCATAGCAGTCGTCCGCATCCATGAAGCCTATGTAGGCACCTCCTGCCTCTTTCAGGCCCTTATTTCTCGCAGCCCCGGGTCCCTTATTTTCCTGAGAAAAGAACTTTATCTGAGGATGTTCTTTTGCATACTTTTCACATATCTTCCTGGTATCATCAACAGAGCCATCATCTATTAATACGATTTCAAGAGGTATGTTGGCAGAAAAAATGCTTTCAAGTGCCCTGGAAATTGTCTTTTCTGCATTGTAGGCCGGAAGGATAATGCTCAGTGTATCATTCATATGTCTCTTCCTCCTTTTGCCTGCACTGCACGCTCTATCAGGTCTCCGGTCAAATTGGTGCACCTGGCGCAGACCTGGGTGGCCTCATATTCATTGTAGAATTTCTTAAGCTTATTCCTAAGGGAAAGACTATCCTGCTGCCCTAAAAGATCAACATATTCTTCCGGCTCAGGGTAGAACCTCAGCATGTCTCCGTGGGCTGCTCTGGGGCAGGCATAAAATCTGCCCTCCAGCACAGTGCAGCAGTTTTCCTTGGATCTGCACCTTCGATACAACCTGGATGCTTCCTCCGGTTCATGATAAACCTTACGCGGATCACCGAAATCTCTCCACCTGTCATTTTCAGGAATCTCAGAATACTTCACTCCATGATCCGACAGCTGTTTTTTTAATTCCTGCTCTTTAAAAGACAGGGAGCCGTAGTTGCTCATAAGTACCCCCAGCAGGGGATTTTGCTGCATGATCTTCAATACATCTTCTTTAAACAGTATAGTACCATTTGTAATGATCTGTATACCAAGTACCTTTCCTCCCGGCATAAGTTCCGGTAGAGAAAGTATTTCTTTCATCATTTCCTGTTCAAGCAGAGGCTCACCCCCCATGAGCTTGAACATTGCTATGCCGTCAACTGCCTTAAGAAGATTTTTCACAGATTGGATTACCACCTCTGCATCCATCCTCTCAGGGCGATCATAGTACTGGATGAGGTTTGCACATGATTCACATTTCAGGGTGCAGCGCTTAGTCAGATT
>JAILJR010000112.1 GCA_024694565.1 Butyrivibrio sp.
CCAAGAATCTTATCCTTGATGGTTCTGTGCTCATCTTCTCTGATGTCATCAATCCTGTTTACGAACTGCACAAGTGATGTTACATACTCCTTGTTCAAAAGACCCTTGGCCTTTTCAGGCATGCCATCCTTGTAATAGGCATACATATTGTCGATAATCTCGCCGTGTTCCTCCTCGGTGATCATCTCAAGGCTCGGCAGATCGTCAATGGCTTTTGTGAAGTCCTCCACAAGATCAATAGCATTGGTGTAGTTCTCGTCGAGAACCTGTGTAACATCATCGATGTTGTAGTTTACTCCGTCGATATTAAGGTATGCCTTGTTGCCCTGATAGGTCACGAAATCAACGACACCCTGAGTATCCTTGGTTCCACCACCCTCAACAGCTTCTGAAATAACAACTGTCTTTCCGACCATCTCAGAAGCTCTTGACATGGACATTGCACTTGCCATGTTGCTTAGCTGCTCAACCTGGGTGAAGGTTGCGTACTGAGAAATGTACTCCGTGTTGGATGTCGGCTCCATGGGATCCTGATATTTCATCTGTGCAACAAGGATCTGCATGAATGCGTCCTTGTCATACCCTTTGGGAGTCGTCTTCTGGGAGTCCTTGCTCTTTGCATTTGTTACTTCACCATTTTTTATAATTGCATCAATAGAATTAATCTCTGCCATAATATAACCTCTCTCCCCATAGCCTCAGGCGCTGAAATCAACCGAGTTTCCGTTTGCTGCCATCATCTGCATTGCGATCTTTTCTGCATCGCTGTTCATTTCCATGGCTATTTCATCATCTATCTCAGAAAGGTTGATCCTGCGAAGCGGCTTAACCCTCTTTTCATCTCCTGTATTTCGTGACCCTCTTCCGCCTTCCTGGTCAAGATTCTGCTCAAAGCCGTGACTTGCGATAGTAACCTCGATGGATGTGACCTTGATGCCCTGTTCATCAAACTTTTGCTGCAGCTGTACCATCTGGGTCTCAACAGCTTCTTTGACGAGCTGATTCTGGGCAGTAAATTTGGCTACGATACCATCTTTTCCGCTCGTGAGAAGTATATTGACATTCCCAAGACTTGCGGGATGAAGCGCCAGCTCCATGGAAGTCTCTTCCGGTCCTGCCGAAATTGTAATTCTGTCTGTGATCTGTCTGATGATATCCTGCATCTGTGCTCTGTCAGTGTAGGAAACCTGTTCCGGATCCCTGGTCTGAATAGCCGCATCTGCAATTCTGTTCATCAGTTGGTTGAAAAGATTAGATGATTCTGCACCATTTCCAAAGTTCTGTGAATTATTATTATCCTTCAAAAGAGCTTTTGATAATACATCCTCAGATTTATCATTTGATACAAAATCCTTGAACGCCTCAGAACCGGGTGCCTCTTCGCCGTTCAAAAGCTGTCTGACCTTGTTTTTTTCAGATTGCTCAAGGTTTTCCCTGGCTTTTAGTATTTCTTCCAAAGTTGCCTGGTCAGCCTGTGTGTTATCCTGCGAGCCCTCAGCCTGATTCTGCTGCATCAAATTTGCAAACTGCTCTTTTGAATCAGCAATTGCTGACTGAAGTCCCTCTTCTGATAGATCGAACTCATTCATAAGTTCGCTATTCATACTCTCCGCACCCTCCATGAGGTCCTGCAGCGATGTATATATATCAGAATCTGTTATAAGATCTATTCCCTGTTCTCCACCTGACAGCTTAGTTACCAGCTGCTGCATATTCTGAGGATTTAACAGGTCCATTGCCATAAGGCCAAGTGTCTGCATTGCATTCATTATATCTTCCGCAGGAACATTAAGTTCACCCGCGACGTTGTTAAAAAGCTGCAATCCGCCACCTATGATAGCCTTGTTAAGCTCTGCGCTCATCGTATTAAAGTCGGTCGCCAATATTTCTCTGAGATTAGCCGGTATATCTACCCCTGTCTGTGGAAGCTGTCCGCCAAGAAGGGAAAGAAGATCATCCTTACTAATAATAGTTCCGTTGATCTCAATATTCTCCATCTCCCCCAAGCTTTCAGGGTTCAAAAGACTTTGCAGGGCCCCTGCATCATTGCCATTCTGATTCAGGAAAGCAGCTATCTGACTGAGCAATTCATTATCTGTTTCAATATATCCGTTCGTGCTCTGACTTTCCATTTTATCGATATCAGATTCATTTTCCCTGCTTCTTTCAGTCGTCAGCTTTTGGGATGTCTGTACATTTCGGTCTGTCTTGTAAGGGTTATTTCTCAATTCATTACGAGACTCCTTTACAGTTGTTTCCTGACCGGGTGTCGTTTTCCGGGATAGATTCTCGCTGACCTTGCTTAGAATATTTTCAAATCCCTGTGCTGTTTTACCGCTCTGGCGACTTTTGTTTGCGACTCTTGATACGTTTACCGCAGCGCTCTTTGGTGTATAGGCAGGAACATTGCCTATAATATTGTTTGCACTGCTCATCAAATTCCCCCTTTCATAA
>JAILJR010000125.1 GCA_024694565.1 Butyrivibrio sp.
GTACATTCTTTTCCTTTGCAAGGGGCATGATAATGTGGCCTGCGCACACAAGGGTCTCCTTGTTGGCAAGAGCAATGTCTTTTCCGCACTCAATGGCCCTGATGGTGGGCCTTATGCCGATCATGCCAACCACTGCCGTAAGCACAGTATCCGCCTCCGGAACCGATACTATTTCAAGAAGCCCCTCCATCCCGGTCATTACCTTTATGCCGGTATCCGAGATTTTATCCTGAAGCTCTTTTGCTGCAGTTTCGTCATACATGCAGACATACTTTGGCTTAAATTCACGAACCTGTTTTTCAACTTCCGCTACACTTCTGCTGGCTGCAAGACCCACCACCTCAAGCTCGGCAGAGTTATTTCTTACAACCTCCAGAGTCTGTGTTCCAATGGATCCTGTCGATCCCAGTAAAACTATCTTTCTCATATCTTCTTCCTTAATCTTAAGTTACCCCAGTACAGGCAGCATAACTGCCGCCAGAAAATAAATGCAAGGAATGACGAAAATAACACTGTCAAACCTGTCCATGATCCCTCCATGCCCGGGAATAAGCGTGCCGTAGTCCTTGATATTGTGATCCCTCTTTATTCCTGATGCAAGAAGATCACCTATCTGCGAAATGATACTGCCTGCAAAGCAGATTACCATCAGTCCCCAGATAGTAGCAAGGCTATGGGTCTCATTGACATAGAGGACATATCCTATTATGCCACCCACAACGACAGCTCCGACAATTCCGCCTATAGCCCCCTCAATGGTCTTCTTGGGTGAAAGGATCGGAACCAGCTTATGCTTTCCAAAGGCTCTTCCGGCAAAGTATGCGCAGGTGTCGCACACCCAGGCAATAAACGGTACCCAGGCAAAGTATACGCCCAAATGCCTGATCCTGAGCAGGTAGACAAAAGACATATTGACCGGCGCATAGATAAAGCAGAAGAAGCAAAAGATTGCCTGAGACGCCTTATATTTCGGGAATGACACCACATAGCATACCATGATAAGGAAAAAGGCAAACATTATGGAAAAAATGTAGTACCTGTAGTCCTTCACCAGCATCATCTGGATGTAGTGAACCAGTATTGATGCGTATCCGCAGGCTTCAAGCATATTCATCTTTTGTCCGCTTTCATGAACTCCAAGGGCTCTCGTAAGTTCAAAAAAGGCTATAAGTGACACTATCAAAAGTGCTGCCGAGAGTACGTACCCTCCCGGGATAAGTACTGCCGCCAGCACAATACCAATTACAATTCCGCTGATAACTCTAGTCTTCAAGATTCCTTCAGTCCTCCAAACTTACGGTTTCTGCCGGCATAGGCTTCTACCGCCTTTTCAAGCTCAGCCTTATCAAAATCAGGCCATGCTACGGGAGTAAAGTAGAACTCCGTATATGCACACTGCCAGAGCAGGTAATTGGAAATTCTCTGCTCATTGCAGGTCCTGATAAGAAGGTCCGGATCCGGAAGGAAGTTGGTATCTAAATTATCTGCAATATCCTTCTCTGTAATATCCTCAGCACGCAGCTCTCCGGCCTCTACTTTCGCAGCAACCTTTCTGACCGCCCTTGTGATCTCATCCCTGCTGCCATAATTGATGGCAATGGTAAAGGTCAGTCCCGTGTTGCCTGCAGTGGTATCCTCAAGCTCTTTTATAGCCTTTTGGATATCCTCTGAAAGCAGAGAGCGCTCACCGATAACACGGCAGCGCACATTGTTCTTCATGGATTTCTTTATACTGGTTTTCAAATAATTACGCAAAATCGTCATGAGGGCAGATACCTCTGCCTCAGGACGACTCCAATTCTCAGTTGAGAATGCGTATACTGTAAGATATTTAATTCCCATGTCTCTTGCGACTACGAGAATGTCTTCAACAGCTTTTGCTCCCTGCATATGGCCGTAGTTTCTGGGCATGCCCTTAGCCTTGGCCCATCTTCCGTTGCCATCAAGGATGATGGCTACATGTGCAGGAATATTTGTATTTGCTTCCATAGATTATACCGTCATGATTTCCTTATTCTTCTCTTCTACAGCTGCATCGATATCCTTGATGAACTTGTCGGTTATCTTCTGGAGCTC
>JAILJR010000141.1 GCA_024694565.1 Butyrivibrio sp.
TTTGAGAAGTACCTGGAAGGGTTGATGAAGAACGAGGAGGAAGAGCAGGCTGAGGGAGGGCTGGAAACTGCGAAAGAATAATGACAGAAGTTCCTGGGATTATTGTTTACAATATGATATGAACCACTTACGATTCGTAAGTTAAGATCAAAAATGAATTTTACATCTGGAAGATTGTTTTATATAATAATTTGGGTTTTGTTGTGTACTTATTCCCGGGGAGTGAGTGGTACTTACAACTGCCTGCAGATTAATCTCTTGTTTACAGAATAAAGAAGGGGAGCAGTTAAATGTCTACATTATATTTACATATAGGTACTCCGAAGACAGGAACGACCGCAATGCAGGATTTTTTTGAGCTGAATGTAGATGAGCTGAGAAGTTACGGGATTTCCTATCCGCTCATGGAGCAGAGGACTGTCGGGGATAATAGAAACGGACATTTTCTGTCGACACGCGATTATGATCCGGAACTTGACAAACGCAACTGGGGCATAGTGGAATCAGAATTAAAAAAATATGATAAAGTGCTGCTGTCTGATGAAGCGATATACAGAACCGGCGGCTATATAGAAGATTTTTGGAAGATGCTTAAAAAACGGGCAGCAAGAACAGGTTCTACTCTGAAGGCAATTCTCTATGTTCGAAGACAGGATGATTTTTTCTGGTCCTACTACATTCAATCTATCCGGCAGAGGCAGAGGATACTAAGATTGAGGGAATCGGTTTTACAAGATTGGACATATTTGCCGTATTGGAATTACTATCAATATGTTAAGCTGATCGAGTCAGTTATCGGCAAAGAGAATATGATCGTCCGGGTTTATGAAAAGCAGCAGTGGAAGAGTGAAAACGGATCGGTCGTTGATGATATTCTTGAAGTCATGGGCATTGGGCCTGAGCAATATAAGAATCTGAAGTTTCAGTCCAGAGAAAGCAACCCTGGCCTTGGAGATCTGTCTGTGGCTGCAAAGCGGTATTTTAATCTGGTTTTCTTTGAGAAGAGAACGACTCTGAAATATAGAAAACTCGGTCGGCTCCTGAACAGTGCAGACAAAAAACTTGCTGAAAAAGGCATGATCAAAAAACGAACAGGCATGACTAGCGATCTCAGAGAGAAGATCCTTAAGAAGTATAAATGTTCCAACGAAAAACTGGCACAGGAATACTTTGGAAGAAAAGATCTTTTCTTCGATAAAACGATCGAGAAGGGCGATACGGAAGATGTATTTTCAAGAGCTGAACTGGAATGTGTTTATAATATGTGGGTCAGCGAGGCGGAAAATTTCCCTGAGTATGGCTTTTCCAGTCAGCAGATGAGAAAACTGTGCGATGAAGCTTTGAAGATTTATGACAGAGGGGATAATTACAGGTTCAGCCGGATTAAGCATTTTATCAGATATTTGCAGAGAGTTCGAAGACTCAGGAATGAACAGAACTGTCATGCAGATATATTAAGCCGGTTTTGGCAATGTGAATGAACATTTCAGGATAAAAAAGGGATTGTTGGTCTCTTACAAAGAGATAAATAGTATCCCTCCAAAAGATGAGGCTATCGCTATTTTGCGATAGCCTCTCTTTCTATTGCCGCGCTGGCCAGATTATTATCCATGGTGATCAGCAATCCATCATACCTGTATCTACTCTTGAACATGAACCTTAATCACTGCCTGCTTTCCGCTGGGAGCAGAAACCGTCAAAAGTGTATCACCTGCAGCCTTACCGCCAATAATACCCTTCTTGTCGATCGACGCGACCGCCTCATTTGAACTCTTCCAGTCGAACAATCCAGTTCCTGTGAAAGGCAATTTGTATGCTTCACCAACATACATTACCCACTCAATATCTGCATCCTGTCTGGAAACCTCTACTATATACTGTTCCATATTCTTATCGGAAAGTCCGCACAAAAGCAAAGGCATATAGGTGTAAGGCATATGATTCCGGATGATGAGCATGTTTTCCTACGGTGGTGTCAATGTTCGTGGCAAGGATCAGTGCCATTACTGCAATATTAAAATTCGGTTCCTCATTAGAATCATTGGG
>JAILJR010000184.1 GCA_024694565.1 Butyrivibrio sp.
CTTTTGCGTCAATCTCTGCAAAGGCCTCCTCAATAGTCATCTTCTTTTCTTCGGTCTCTTTAGCCATAATTACTCTCATCCTCAATTTCAATATAGTCCTCAGGCGTCACTCCGGTGACCGTTGCCGATACTCTTCCGTCGCTCACATAGGCAATGATCTCATCTCCCGTTCGGGTATCCCTAATACTGCGGATATTGGTCCCGCTATCACTGACCATATAGGAATAACCTCCCTTAAGCCTGTCGAGGGGTGAAAGTCCCTTCAGCTTCTCAATATCAACATCAAGCCTGTGCCTTGCAGCCTTAAGTCTGTTCTCCATAAGGGTCGCAAGCAGGTCATTCAGCGAATCAAGCCGCTGCTGCCTGTCCCTGACCTTTGCCATAGGACTAAGGTGCTTAAGGGCGTCAAGGAGTCTTTTCTCCTCACTGTAAAGATTTCTGACCTTTACATCCATCTTCATTGACAGGATCCTTCTGTAATCCTCAAGATCCTCAGTAAATCTCTTATATTCAAAGACTGCAAGCTCCGCTGCTGCCGATGGTGTCGGTGCTCTTCTGTCGGAGACGTAGTCTGCTATAGTCGTATCTGTTTCATGACCAACTGCTGAAATGATGGGAACAGGGCAGTCAAAGATTGCCTGGGCGACAATCTCCTCGTTAAATGCCCACAAGTCCTCGATTGAACCTCCGCCGCGTCCTACTATCATGACATCGACCTGAGCCCTGGACAATGCGATTATCCCATTTACAATACTCTCGGCCGCCTCTTCGCCCTGAACTATGGCGGGATATAGAATGATCTGAATGTGCGGATTTCTTCTGGAAGCCACATTGATAATGTCGCGTACAGCTGCACCGGTTGGCGCTGTAACTACCCCGAGAGTCCTGATGTACCGGGGGATGGGCTGCTTGTATTCTTCAGAAAACATGCCCGATTCCGATAGTCTCTTTTTCAGTGCCTCGAACTGCTCATAGAGAGTTCCATCGCCGTCCCTGACGATGCTCCTGCAGTATATCTGGTACTTGCCGTCTCTTTCGTAAACCGTTACCGATCCGGTGACCCTGACCTGCTGGCCCTCATCCATTCTGAAATGAAGGCCCCTTTGCGCATCACCCTTAAACATCACACATGAAACGGCAGCTCCCTTATCCTTGAGGGTAAAATAGATATGTCCTGACGTGTGATATTTGCAGTTGCTCACCTCACCCCTTACACAGACATTTCTGAGAAGGAAGTCCGAGGCAAACATGTTCTTTATATAAGCATTTAACTTGGTGACTGTATATTCACTGGGCAAATTTTGCTAACACTCCGTTCACAAATGCAGGTGAGCCGTCCTGACCATATTTCTTGGCCAGCTCAACAGCTTCATTTATTGCAACTGATGTGGGTACTGACTCATCATATTTTATCTCATATACTGCAAGTCTTATGATAGTCAGGTCAACCTTGGCCATCCTGCCGGTATTCCAGCCTGTTGTCTCCCTGTTGATCGCATCATCGATTTCGGGAAGCTTTTCGGCGATCTTCTCATACTTATTCCTGATGTATTCTGCGTCGGTTGTGCTGAATTCAAGATCAGACGCAGTTGTAAAGAGATCCTCCTGCTCCGGCATCTCTTCCATCGGATTGAATTCAACACGAAAGAGCAGCTGAAATACCTGCTCCCTTAGCTGTGTTCTTTTCATTTACTACTCCTCTTTTATGCCTCAGGCATGGTAATACCTGCTATACGGATATTAACATCAGTAACCGTAAGCCCGGTCATGTTCTCTATCGAGCCCTTGACACGAGTTTGTGCCTGCTGACATGTTGCCGGTATATTAAACCCGTATGACATCATCAGGGAAAGATCCACCTTGACCTCGCCGTTCACGACCACAACCTTGGCTCCCTTGGACAGATTTTTGCGGCTGACCTTCTCAAGTATCTCGCTTGTGTAATTGCCCGCCATAGCAGATACGCCGTCAACCTCAAGGGCTGCAAGAGCTGCAATCCTGGCTACTACATCATCTGCTATCTTAACTGTTCCTACCTCTGCTATTTCTTTACCCATCTTAAACTCCTCACTAACCGGTCCTAAGGGGATTGCTTTCGATGAATCCCTTATGACAATAATAAACGATTAAAAACTCAATTTTTAGTATATCACATTTAAAAATTATTTGCTTAAATCCAAAAGATTATCGTATCCGTCTCCTCGAAGGTAGTATAGGGTATCGTTGTCGGATTGCCCTGAAGAAAACCAAACACCTTCCTGTTGGTGATAAGCTCATCAAAAAGGGCCTGATACACGCTGTCGCCCGAGCACTTTATTGTAACGTAATTTCTGCCCTCACTGTAGCCCCTGTCAAAAAGATCCTTGACAAGTGACAGCTCCGGAGATGTAAAGTAATTGCCCTCCCTTACATAGTAATTGTCAGTCATGCTGTTGCACAGAGGCATGTAGATGTAATCCGGAAGCTTGTGGTTCTTCGCTATCTCAGCCGTGGTAACATTAAGGTAATCGTAATTGACAGACGGAAGCTTGGAAGTATCGGCGCTCTCTCCGCTCACCGTCTGGTAGGATGCATCTCCCCAGGTCACATCAAGATAGTAATACTGCCCGTTGCACTTCACAAGATTCCAGGCATGCCGCTCAGAGCTGGAATCCCTTTTATGAACTGTCCCCGTGACAAGAGTGCACTCAATCCCGAGCCTGTTCAAAAGAAGCTGTGTCGCCTTGGCATAGCCGTTGCAGACGCTGCTGTGACCTAAAAACACCGAGCAGATATTCTGGTTATCCTCAGCTCCCGGCGAATAATCCGTGTTGGTAATTATGTACTCATATACATATTTGATCGCATAGTACTCATCAGATGATGACGGAGCACCTGCAAGACACTTGTTCACAGCATCGTTTATCTGATTCTGTCTTCTTTGTATCTCCTCCGGGCCATAGGAATAAATTCCGGAAAAAGCTATCTTGGTTGTGCTGTTGCCCACCTGATAATTGGTATACTTGTAGGCTGCGCAGTAAAAGATCTCAGGGTGATCCAGCATCACATAATCAAATACCATCTCGATGGCATCTATGCTGGTTGTCGAAACTACGATCCCCTCGCTCTGGTTCTGAAGAATGGTCAGGATCTCAACGTAGAGAGTCTTACCCGAATCAGTCAGGCGCTCAAATGCATAGCGTCCCGCCTGCTCCCTTTTCTTTGAACTGATTCCGTCATCAGTAAGCCCGATGGCTTCTCTTGCAGCCTTGTCATCGGCATTTCCTACAGCTGCGCTTTTCTCCGTATACAGCTGCCCGAACTTCGAATCCGCCGGCTCTTCTCCGATAGCAGATGAGGCCTTTGACGCAAGCATGGCAGAAGAATCGGAGGCTCCCTCAGCTGATGCGGATATTGCACTGTCCGCTCCCGATCCCGCATCAGCATTTTCCCCTTGTGAAGCGTAAGAATCTTCAGCTGTAAAAGAGGAGGCAGAGGCTGATGCATCAGAAGAAGCTGATGCTCCATCATGTCTCTCATCCTTTTCTGCCCTCTCCAGAAGGTCTTCAAGCGGTTCAAACAATGTCACATCCGATGATGAATCCGAAGAGCGTCCCTCTTTATCCGGGTCGCCTTCGGAAGCGGAATCCTTTATACCCAGTTCACCCAGATATGCATCTACAAGGTCGCTCCCACAGCCGACCGTCCCCGACATCATACTGAGAAGTAAAAGGATCACTGCCCCCTTCACTATAAATTTTTGAAGAAACGATTCTTTCAAACACTTGCCTCCAAAAAGCAAAACAAAGCCCTTACTGTCATCACCATCAGAAGCAGTCTAAGCTCATGAATGCTTCTGTCAGTTCTTTTTAAATTCAGAGAGCTTAAGCTCCTTATTCCTGTCCATAGTCATGCCGACACTCCATTCATTGATAAAAAGAAGAAGCGGCCTGTCGTGCATGTCCTTTATCTTTTTCATATCAGATGTTCCTACAAGTGTGGACATGTCGATGTCCTCATTATCTACCCACCTTATGTACTCGTATGGCAGATTTTCCAATATAATATCTACATTGTACTCGCTTTCGAGTCTGAACTTCAAGACATCAAACTGAAGAACACCCACTACTCCGACAATTATCTCCTCCAGTCCCGTGTTGTACTCCTGGAAGATCTGGATGGCGCCCTCCTGGGCAATCTGAGTGATACCCTTTACAAACTGTTTGCGCTTCATGGTATCTACCTGTCTTACCCTTGCGAAGTGCTCAGGCGCGAAGGTCGGGATTCCCTCATAGGTCACATTGTCCTTTGGCATGCATACAGTATCACCGATGGAAAAGATTCCCGGGTCAAATACACCCATGATGTCGCCCGCATAGGCTTCACTCAATATCTTTCTCTCATCTGCCATGAGCTGCTGCGGCTGAGAGAGTCGCATTACCTTGCCGCTCTGGACGTGCTTAACTTCATTGTCGGCATCGTATCTTCCTGAGCATATCCTCATAAATGCCACTCTGTCCCTGTGAGCCTTGTTCATATTGGCCTGGATCTTAAAGACAAAGGCTGTGAAGTCCCTCTCTAAGGGATCTATCTTTTCTCCCTCAGCTGATACTCTTCCTGTAGGAGGAGTTGCCATCTTGAGGAAGTGATGCAAAAAGAGCTCCACTCCAAAGTTCTGAAGGGCTGAACCGAAGAATACCGGTGTCAGCTCGCCGGCCCTCACCTTTTCAAGATCATATTCAGCACCTGCGCCATCCAAAAGCTCAATGTCACCTGTCAGATTCTCGAAGGCATCCCGGCCGATCTGTGAGTCGATAGCAGCCTCATCATTCATGCTGATTATTGTTTCCTTGCCCTCTTTGGTACCCTTCTGTGTCTCTGAGAAGGTTACGATGTGGTTCTCTCTCCTGTCATAGATTCCCTTGAAATTCTTGCCGGAACCGATTGGCCAGTTCATAGGGCAGGTAGCAATTCCAAGGTTGTTCTCGATGTCATCCAAAAGGTCAAAGGTGTCCATTGCATCCCTGTCCAGCTTGTTGATAAAGGTAAAGATCGGGATATGACTCATGGCGCAGACCTTGAACAGCTTTCTTGTCTGTGCCTCAACGCCCTTGCTGGCGTCAATTACCATTACGGCTGAATCGGCTGCCATCAGTGTTCTGTAGGTATCCTCTGAGAAATCCTGGTGTCCGGGTGTATCAAGGATATTGATGCAGCACCCCTCGAAGTTAAACTGAAGAACAGATGATGTGACCGAGATACCACGCTGCTTCTCTATCTCCATCCAGTCAGATACGGCATGTCTTGCGGTTGCCTTTCCCTTTACGGAGCCTGCCATGTTGATGGCACCGCCATACAAAAGAAATTTTTCCGTAAGTGTTGTCTTACCTGCATCCGGGTGGGAAATTATGGCAAAGGTACGGCGCTTGTTTATTTCCTGAATTGTTTCTTTAGTATTGCTCATATATGGTTTTCCTTCTGAAAAACAGGCCGGTATGTGAAAACACGCCGGCCCGGGTTTATTTTTTTTTGATTTAGAAGGTCTGCTCTGCAGCATGTAAACATGCTGCAGAGCACTGAATGACCTGCCTGAATTATCAGTTTTGAGCGCAGTCCTTGATCGAGAAGCTGATCCTGCCCATCTTGTCCTTGCCAAGACATACAACCTTTACGGTGTCGCCGAGGGTGAGAACATCCTCTACGCGGTCAATCCTCTCTCTTGAGATCTTGCTGATGTGAACCATACCCTCTTTTCCGGGTGCGAACTCGATGAATGCACCGAACTCCTTGATGCTCACAACCTTACCTGTGAAGATCTGGCCCTTTTCAAAATCTGTAACGATGGTCTTGACCATGTCTACAGCCTGCTGGATTGCATTCTGATCCTCACCGCATACTGATACCTGACCGTCATCTGTGATATCGATCTTGACACCGGTTCTTGCAATGATCTCATTGATGGTCTTGCCTCTCTGTCCAACGACATCACCGATCTTCTCAGGATCGATCTGAAGGAATACAATCTTGGGAGCGTACTTGGAAACTTCTTTCCTTGGCTCTGCGATTGCCTTGCTCATGCACTCGTCCATGATGAAGATCCTTGCTTCACGGCACTGTGCAATAGCTGTCTCAACGATAGGCTTGGTGAGACCGTGGATCTTGATATCCATCTGGATGGCAGTGATTCCGTCCTTGGTTCCTGTTACCTTGAAGTCCATATCTCCGAAGAAGTCCTCAAGTCCCTGGATATCTGTGAGAACTACGAAATCATCATCTGTATCGCCTGTTACAAGACCGCAGCTGATTCCGGCAACCATCTTCTTAATTGGAACACCTGCTGCCATAAGTGACATGCAGGATGCGCATGTAGAAGCCATTGATGTTGAACCGTTGCTCTCAAAGGTCTCTGATACGCAGCGGATTGCATAAGGGAACTCCTCAACGCTTGGAAGTACGGGAAGCAGTGCTCTCTCAGCAAGCGCACCGTGTCCGATCTCTCTTCTTCCGGGACCTCTTGAAACCTTGGTCTCTCCAACTGAATATGCAGGGAAATTGTACTGATGTACATATCTCTTGTCTGCTGCAAATGAGTCAAGTCCCTCAACCTTCTGTGCCTCTGAGAGAGGAGCAAGGGTTGTGACATCACAGATCTGTGTCTGTCCACGTGTGAACATTGCACTTCCGTGTACTCTGGGTATGAGATCTATCTCTGCTGACAGAGGTCTGATCTGATTGATCTGCCTTCCATCAGGTCTCTTGTGATCCTTGAGGATCATCTTCCTTACTGTCTTCTTCTCGTACTGGTAGATGGCTTCGCCAAGGATGGCAAGCCACTCCTCATTGTCAGCAAACTTCTCTGTGAGTCTGTCTGTGATTTCAGCGATGTTGCCCTCACGTGTCTGCTTGTCATCTGTAAATACGGCCTTCTCCATCTCCTCCGGAGGAACAACCTCTTTGATAGCAGCAAAGAGCTCCTCGGGAACTGCACAGCTTGTGTACTCGTGCTTGGGCTTGCCAACCTCGGCAACGATGCCCTTGAAGAACTCGATGATCTGGAGATTCACATCATGAGCCTTGTAGATGGCTTCCTTCATCTTCTCCTCAGGGATCTCATTGGCACCGGCCTCTATCATGATAACCTTCTGTCCTACAGAAGCAACTGTAAGCTTGAGGTCACCGTTATTCCACTGCTCCTGTGTAGGATTGACAATAAACTCACCATCGATCATGCCGATCTGTGTCATGGCACATGGTCCGTCAAACGGGATATCCGAGATTGAAACAGACACTGATGCACCAAGCATTGCTACAAGCTCAGGGCGGCACTCGGGGTCAACTGCCATTACCATGGTCTCAATTGTGACATCATTCCTGTAATCCTTAGGGAAAAGAGGTCTCATAGGACGGTCGATAACACGGCTTGTGAGAATGGCATTCTCAGACGGCTTGCCCTCTCTCTTATTGTATCCTCCCGGAAATTTTCCCACTGCATAGAACTTCTCTCCATACTCTACTGAAAGCGGGAAGAAGTCAATTCCATCTCTTGGCTTGTCAGATGCTGTTGCCGTGCAGAGGACAGTTGTGTCACCATACTGCATGAAAGCGCAGCCGTTAGCCTGTTTTCCGACTTTGCCGATCTCAACCTTAAGTGTTCTGCCGGCAAGTTCCATTGTGTAAGTTTTTACCATTTTTTCTCCTTCTTCTGCTCATCCGCAATCCATCATCCAGATATATCCTGCATCTGCTTCAGGCGCGTGTGCAATAAAAATAAATGTTTAATGATATAGAAAAGCGCTAATTTACGCATATTCTCTAAAACGAACAAAAGACGGAACCGGCTGGCACGCATCCAGCCTTATCCCGCCTTTAATACTCCAAAAATTACTTTCTGAGACCGAGGTCTGCAATCAGCTTACGATAAGCATCGATATCCTTCTTCTTGAGGTATCCGAGAAGGCTACGTCTCTGACCTACCATCTTAAGAAGTCCTCTTCTTGAGTGATGATCCTTGGGGTTCTTCTGAAGGTGCTCATTGAGCTCCTTGATCCTCTCTGTAAGGATAGCAACCTGAACCTCAGGTGAACCTGTGTCGCCGGCCTTTCTTGCGAACTTCTCGATAACTTCTGTCTTCTTTTCCTTTTTGATCATATCTGTCTCCTTTTCAAATAATAATGATGCTCTGACTGTCTCCCGATGCTGCATGGGAAAAATCATCAGATCAAGTAATACGCCAGAACCAAGACCCGGTTGGAGTATCCTAAGTCTTAGCAAAGGTACATGAATTACTTTTGCTGTCTGCGTAAACAGCCACTACATAATATCATATAAACCAAAAGAGCGCAAGTGGACAACAGAGATATCACATATGAGAGCTTCTGGATGAATGTCTTTCTGTAAACAGTCATCACATGCCCCACTGTGTCATCATCCGATGGCATGAAAACCCTGACGTAGCCGTTGTCATCAAATGCCTCTCCCACCTCAAGCTCCCGAACGGGGTTGTCGTTCTCATCAAGAATATATGCATGATAGCCGTAGTAATAGACGTATGGCATGTCGTAGTATTCTTTTGAGAGGTCAAGCCAGACTTCAAAGTACTTTGCATCATCATGCTTGAAGCCGTCTGCTCCTGAGCCGTCATCTGCCTTTGCATACTCAGGTGCATTGCACGCTGAGCTCTCACACTCCTTTGGCAGCCACTCCGCTCCCGAAACCTGCCAGTCCTCCATCAGCATGTCCCTGTAGAGGAAAAACCTGTCAGAAAAGTCTGTGGTAAATATCTGTGGTCTGGCAATTATCCTTGCTGCGACCATGAGAATGATGCAGCTCACAAAAAGAATTCCAGGTTGCATTTCGGGGCCTTTTTTTATAAGTGTTCCAAACTCCGAAAGTGCCTCCCTCAGTGTCATGCATATGAACATAACCATCAGGACAGTTAGTACAAAGTCAAAGCGGTCCGTGTATTCAAAGAAGTTTAGAGCTTCACCCACAGGGCTGTTCCACACGGCCCTTGAGCACATGAACCAGATGAGAAATATGCTTGTTATAAGAACGGATATTATGTCCAGGGGCATCCTTCTCTTTTTTACCAGCATCACGGCAAAAAGAGCCACCGCTGCGGCAAACAGCACAAAGTAAAAAACACCTATCTCCACAAATATGAGCTGTGACAGCGACAGAATGTGGTCGCTGACGATGTAGGCGTTGTTGTAGAAGACCCTGAACTCCACATGCTTTATCTGCTCCATGGCGGGGAGCCAGTAGGCAGTTGTAACAACCATGGCAACTATGCTGACAAGAAGAAGCCTTGCTGCCACCATCGGTTTTTTGGCTATTGCTGCCCCATGGATCAGCACGATCAGTACACAGGCGAACATGAAGGTAAGAAATATCATGTTGTGGGTAAGAAGCACCATCGTCATTCCTACGGCAAACTCTGTATACCCGCTTTTTTCATCCCTCAATGCAGACAAAAGCCCGCAAAATGCAAGCGGCAGAAACATGTAACAGAAAAGATGCGGAAGTCCTCCCCCGTCAAAGATGTTCATATCATTTATCTCGGACATCATAAAAAGGATTGTACCGGCCATCGCTACCCATTTGCTGCTGCTTATCTTTTTAAAGCACCTGAAACTCAGTGCAAGGGTAATTAATGTAAACAGAAAATAATATACCTTCATCACGGCATCATAAGGCGCTCCAAGTGCAATAAGCAAAGCCGGAGGATAGATAAACAGATCCGGATAAAAGAATCCTATGCCGTACCCGTAGAGCTTCATATGCATCGGCCGGAGCTTGGCGGGAAAAATTCCCTGCTTCAGGCTGTCTGCAAGAGTTATGATCCTCGCGTAATGAAATTTGATCTCAGACCCTTCGGTAAAGCCCGGAGCCATGTAAGGAATCCAGAAAGCGATCACACATAATAGTATTAGCAGATAAAAGATTCCTTCTTCCTTAAAGATATTTTTTATTTTTTCTCTCAAAATGTCTCCTCATCAGTTTTGTACGTTATCACTTTCTGGCATCGGCAAGGTCATTTTCTATCTGTGCCTTGAGACTTGATATACTGTCAAATTTCATCTCAGGTCTTACAAACCGCAAAAGCTCAACCTCGATAAACTCTCCGTAGAGATTATCGTCAAAATCATAGATATAGGTCTCTACTCCAACCTGTTCATTTTCCGAGATGGTCGGCTTTCTGCCTATATTGGTCATACCATCGTATATCTTTTCACCGATATGGACTTTGCTTGAGTAAACTCCGTAAGGCGGAAGAAGCTTGTCTATCGGAGGAAGCAGGTTTACCGTCGGGATACCGATGGTATGGCCAAGGTATCTTCCGTGCTCCACTACGCCGCTGACAAAGTAGCTGTTCCCGAGTAGTCTGCTGGCCATCTTCATGTTGCCGTCGGAAACCTCATTGCGGACTCTCGTTGAGCTTATCTCACTTCCGTCTATCCTGACCTTGTCAATAAGCATGAGCTCATAGGATAGTTCCTTGGAAAGACTCCTTAAAAGATGCTGGTCTCCTCTTCCCTTGTCCCCGAATGATACATCAGTACCTGCAGCAATATAGTCTGCATTAATCTGGTCCACGAGTATCTTCCGGACAAAATCCTCAGGCTCCGTCCTGGCTGTAGTGTCAGTTAACGGAAACTCGATGAGTATGTCAATTCCCATCTTTTCAAAGGCCCGCCTCTTCTCATCCCTTGTGAAGAGCTGGTAGACCATGCGTCCGGTAAAGAACTCCTCAGGCGAGGGATCAAAGGTAAAAACAACGCTGATAAGTCCGTCCTGCTTCTGGTCAAGGATATACGAAAGAAGCTTTTTGTGCCCAAGGTGTATCCCGTCAAACTTCCCTATTGCGACAGCGCTCTTTTTCTCAATATGAAACTGTGTTGTCCCCGAAATGATCTTCATATTTATTGTTCAAAGAAAAACTTTTCAACCCTAAACTGCTTAACTCTGTCGTCGTATCTGTATATGCCAAAAAAGGTGTCATCCTCAGAGTATACCCTGAAGCACCTTCCGTCCTCAAATCTTATTTCATCAAATTCCGTGTCATTGGCACCTGCGGGATCCTCATTTACAACATTGTCTGCCCTGAAGCTGTTGCCATTTTCAAGAAGCTTCCTGCAGGAATCCTGTACATGGAGTCTGTCGAGGTCCTTGAAGATAAACTCCGGTGTCTTTATAACAGCCTCAAGAGTACCCTCATCCCGCAGCTTCTCAATCTGAGAGAGGGTATGTGCCTCCTCCAGATGAAAAGCTCCGACAGCTGTCCTTGTGAGGTGCTGCATCGCTGCCCCGCACCCGAGCCTTTGGCCTATGTCGTGACACAGGGTTCTTATATAAGTGCCTTTGGAACACTTAACCTCCATTGTAAAAAGAGAATCCGACTCAAGGCAGGAATCGTCAAGTATCCTTATCGCCTCAATATGTATACGCCTTGGCTTTCTTTCAACTTCCCTGCCCTGTCTTGCTAGCTCATAGAGCTTTTTGCCGTCCTTCTTGATGGCTGAGTACATGGGTGGGATCTGGTCATAATCTCCAACAAATGCCTGAACCGCTTCGTGAAGCTCCTTTTTAGTGACCCTCACGTCAGATTCAGCCAGAACCTTCCCCGACATATCCTGTGTGTCTGTAGTAACTCCAAGCCGGCAGACTGCAATATACTCCTTGTCGTGGTCCGTTAACATCTCAACCAGCCTTGTCCCGGTACCGAGGCACACAACCAGAACGCCTACAGCATCAGGATCAAGAGTCCCCGTATGCCCGATCTTCTTCTGCTTAAGGATTCCCCGGAGCTTTGCGACCACATCATTCGATGTAAAGCCCGGCTCCTTATATACGTTTATTAGTCCATTGTACTTATTTGACATTCCAATTCCCTTAATTCAAGAATCACTATTTACTGCAAAACCGACAGGTCATCCCTCTCAATATATATTTATCCTGTACGCAGCCGGACATATAAGACCGGATAGCTGAAAACCCGGTACACAAAATAATAATAGCTTTAGAAGATATGATCTGCAAATTGAGAAAACAGATCAATGTCGATTGATCTGAATAGGATGAAATGAGACATTGATCTGTTTTCGAAATTTAGCAAATCATTACGCAGAAAAAGCGAGCAGATAACTGTTCCTATATTCCTGAGTCCCCCGGAAATCTGCCGGCGTCAACCCAGGTATCACTCTGCCTCGAGCTGCATATGAATATACTTTGTAATATTGTTGATGACATCGTGCCAGGTTCCGTTACACGTGCAGCCGGAAGCTCTCATATGACCGCCTCCGCCGAGCATCTCGGCAACCTTCGACACATCCACTGCGCCATTGCTTCTAAGGCTTACCTTATATTCCAGAGGCGCCAGCTCATACATAAATATTGCACAGTCAACTCCGATTGTAAGAAGAAGCTGGCTGACAATTCCATCAAGATCATTGCTGCCTACGCCATAGAAATCCATGGTCTGCTTGGAGATAACAGAAACTATGGCCTTTCCATCCATGATCCTGAAGGACTCAAGAAGTGCTCTTCCCATGATCTGGTTCTGAAGATATGTCTTTTCATAAAAGACATGATCTATGAGATTGCCAAAGTCAAAGCCGTAGGTTATAAGCTGTGCAGCAATCTGCATTGTCCTCGGCGAAGTGTTGCTGTACTTGAAAACACCGGTGTCTGTCACTATACCTGTGTAGATGGCCTTCGCTGTCTCTACATCAAGCTTGTCCGTGTCAATAACATCATAGACAAGCTCACAGGATGAGCTGGCTGTGGGTACAATGTACAGCTCATCGCCAGTCCCCTTGTTTGACACATGGTGGTCGATATTTATTGTCTTTCTTGCTGAATCAAAAAACTTCTCGGCTTCCCCCAGCCTGTCCTTTGCACAGTCAAGTACTATGAAAAGATCATAACTTTCCACATCAGTGACAAAGTCAGTTTTAACCTTGTCAGTATCTTCTATAAACAGAAATTCCGGCGGAATCTCTTCCAGCAGAACGTCTGCCCTGATCATGGGATAATTCTTTTTAAGGTACAGATACACCCCCATGCATGCACCTACACAATCCCCATCAGGTCTGATATGTCCCGAAATACCAACAGTTTTAACTCCCCTTAATAACTGGTCTAACTTCATTCATCCTCCTGCTCTTCCAAAGAGCTGTCTTCCTCCGTAAGGTCCTCTCCTCTCTTAAGGCGGGCCTCATTGTCCTTTGCAGTAACTTCATCAATCTTTTTAGACATGTTGATCGCATACTCGATCGAGTCGTCCATGATGAATCTAAGCTCAGGAGTATAACGCATATTCAGTTCTTTGGCAAGTGTGCTTCTTATATAACCTGCTGCCGACTTAAGGCCTTCAGAGGTTCTTGCTCTGTCCTCCTCATTTCCCATTACTGTGACCCATACCTTGCAGGTCTTAAGGTCAGGAGCGACCTCTACATCCATGACAGATGTAAAGGGGCTTATCCTTGGATCCTTGCTGTAGCGGATAGCTTCAGAGATGACCTTCTGCACCTCGCCGTTTATTCTTCTGTTTTTGTTGCTGTTCTTTCGCATGTAATCACCTCCGTGATATACGCGTGAGTCCTCTTTCCGGAATCAGGTGCGAGGAACCTCTACCATTTCATATGCCTCTACCATATCCAGCTCGTGGATCTGGTCGAAGCCGTCAAATACAAGACCGCACTCGAAGCCTTCCTTAACTTCCTTGACATCATCCTTGAATCTCTTAAGGGATGCAAGATCACCTTCGAAGATCTGCTCGCCGTCTCTTGTGATACGAACCTTGCAGTCCTTCTTGATGACACCGTCCTTGACAAAGGCACCTGCGATATTTCCGACCTTGGAAGCCTTGAATATCTGGCGAACCTCTGCGTGTCCTGTAACTCTCTCTTCGAATATAGGAGCAAGCATGCCCTTCATGGCAAACTCAATCTCCTCTATAGCCTGATAGATAACCTTGTATAGCTTGATCTCAACGCCCTCATGGTCAGCCATGCTCTTGGCTGTAGCATCCGGACGTACATCAAAGCCTATGATGATGGCATTTGATGCTGCAGCGAGTGTAACATCAGACTCATTGATGGCACCAACACCGCCGTGGATGACCTTGACAACAACTTCATCGTTGGAGAGCTTGAGAAGGCTCTGTTTAAGAGCTTCTACGCTGCCCTGAACGTCAGCCTTGATGATGATATTGAGCTCCTGAAGTCTGCCCTCCTCAATCTTGGAGTAAAGATCGTCAAGTGACATCTTTGCCTTGGTCTCCTCGATGAGGTCCTTCTTGTGCTGCTGCAGATAGGTTCCTGCATACTGCTTGGCCTGCTTGTCAGTCTCATGTCCAAGGAATACCTCACCGGCATTGGGAACGTCAGATAGTCCAAGTATCTCGACAGGCTGTGAAGGCTTTGCCTCCTTGAGCTTGTTGCCCTTGTCATCGACCATTGCCCTTACCTTACCTGAGCTTGCACCTGCTGAGATGAAATCACCCACATGAAGTGTGCCCTTCTGAACCAGCACGTTTGCCACAGGTCCGCGGCCCTTGTCAAGCCTGGCCTCAAGCACAAGTCCTCTTGCCATTCTGTTGGGGTTGGCCTTGAGCTCCATAATATCTGCTGTAAGTATGATCGTCTCAAGCAGTACATCAATTCCTTCACCTGACTTCGCTGAAACAGGAACAAACTCTGTTGTTCCGCCCCAGTCGGTTGAGATGAGGCCGTACTCTGTCATCTCCTGCTTTACTCTGTCTATATTGGCATTGGGCTTATCTATCTTGTTTATTGCAACAATTATCTCAACCTCAGCTGCCTTTGCATGGTTTATGGCTTCTACAGTCTGAGGCATTACACCGTCATCTGCAGCCACAACTAAAACCGCAATATCTGTTGAATTGGCACCGCGCATACGCATTGCTGTGAATGCCTCATGTCCGGGCGTATCAAGGAAGGTAATCTTCTGATCATTTATTGAAACAGTGTAAGCACCAATCCTCTGGGTGATTCCGCCTGCCTCTCTGTCAGTTACGCTGGTCTTACGGATGGCATCAAGAAGTGATGTCTTACCATGGTCAACGTGTCCCATTACGCAGACAACAGGTGGCCTCTTCTTTAATGTCTCAGGTGCATCCTCATCCTCCTTGAGCAGTTCCTCGATGATATCTACAGGAACCTCCTTCTCGCAGATGATGTCGTACTCGATGGCAATATTCTCTGCTTCCTCATATGAAAGCTCTGTATTCACTGTTGAAATCTGACCTGCCATAAAGAGCTTCTTGATGATTACAGATGGCTGCATCTTCATCTTCTCGGCAAGCTCCTTGATGGAT
>JAILJR010000188.1 GCA_024694565.1 Butyrivibrio sp.
TCAGGTTGAAGTTTCTCTCCAGCACAATGATTCATATACAGAGAGTATCTACACCTTTGTCAATAATATAAATACACCTGAGGGCGGAACACACCTTGAGGGATTTAAAGCTGCACTCACAAAGACCTTCAACGACTATGCAAGGGCAAACAAGATGCTCAAGGACAATGAAGATAATCTTTCAGGTGAGGATATAAGAGAAGGTCTGACAGCAATAATAAGTGTTAAGATCGAGGATCCTCAGTTTGAGGGTCAGACCAAGCAAAAGCTTGGAAATTCTGAAGCAAGGGGAGCCGTTGCCAACATAGTAGGTGAGCAGCTCACCTATTATCTTGAGCAGAATCCTTCTGTTGCGAAGCAGATACTTGAGAAGGCAATACTTGCACAGAGAGCAAGGGATGCAGCAAGAAAGGCAAGAGATCTTACAAGAAGAAAATCTGCCCTTGACGGACTTGGTCTTCCCGGTAAGCTGGCAGACTGTTCTGACAAGGATCCAAAGAACTGTGAGATATTCATAGTTGAGGGAGATTCCGCCGGAGGATCAGCCAAGACAGCAAGAAGCAGGGCTACCCAGGCTATTCTGCCTCTTCGCGGAAAGATATTAAATGTTGAGAAGGCAAGAGTTGACAGGATATATGGCAATGCTGAGATAAAGGCGATGATAACTGCCTTTGGAACAGGCATTCATGATGATTTTGACATATCCAAGCTTCGTTATGACAAGATCATCATAATGACTGATGCCGATGTTGATGGTGCTCATATTGCTACCCTGATGCTGACATTCCTCTACAGGTTTATGCCACAGCTGATAAAGGAGGGACATGTATATCTGGCACAGCCACCTCTTTACAAGCTGGAGAAGAACAAGAAGGTCTGGTACGCCTACAGCGATGAGGAACTGAATAAGATCCTTACGGATGTCGGCAGAGATCAGAACAACAAGATCCAGAGATATAAGGGACTTGGTGAGATGGATCCGGAGCAGCTTTGGGAGACAACAATGGATCCTGAAAGAAGGGTACTTCTCAGGGTCAATATTGATGAGGAATCAGAATCAGATATTGACGTGACCTTTACAACTCTTATGGGAGACAAGGTGGAACCCAGAAGAGAATTTATCGAGAAAAACGCTAAATTTGTTAAAAATCTTGATATATAAGAATTTATGCAGTAGGGTTCCGAAAGAGAACAAGAGCTGGCATAAATACAAAACATAGAGGAAGCTAAGTGCTATGGCCGATAATAATAACAACAATAACAACGAATTGCCTGAAGATGTCTTTGACAGAACAACTACAGACAGAATAAAGGAAGTTGACCTTCAGAAGACCATGGAGTCAGATTACATAGACTATGCCATGAGTGTAATTGCATCCCGTGCTCTTCCTGATGTCAGGGATGGTCTTAAGCCTGTTCAGAGAAGAATTCTTTTCTCAATGATTGAGCTGAACAACGGTCCCGACAAGCCACATCGTAAGTGTGCCCGTATCGTAGGTGATACAATGGGTAAGTATCATCCTCACGGTGACAGCTCCATATATGGATCATTGGTTAACATGGCTCAGCCATGGTCAATGAGATACTGTCTGGTTGATGGACATGGAAATTTCGGTAGTGTCGACGGAGATGGTGCGGCAGCCATGAGGTATACAGAGGCCAGACTCACCAAAATTTCCATGGAGATGATAGCTGATATCAACAAGGATACTGTTGATTTTACTCCTAACTTTGATGAGACTGAAAAAGAGCCGGTTGTACTTCCCAGCAGATATCCAAACCTTCTTGTAAACGGCACCACCGGTATTGCAGTAGGAATGGCTACAAATATCCCCCCTCACAATTTAAGGGAGGTTGTAAGGGCTGTTGTTAAGATGATCGACAACAAGGTCTTAGAGGACAGGGAAACAGAGATAGAAGAGATACTCGAGATATTAAAGGCTCCTGATTTTCCTACGGGTGGAATAATCCTGGGAACCAGGGGAGCAGAGGAGGCTTACAGGACAGGAAGAGGCAAGGTGATTGTAAGAGCCGTCACTGATATAGAGCCAATGCCAAACGGAAAGAACAGGATAGTTGTCACAGAGCTTCCATATCTGGTAAACAAGGCAAACATGATTTCCAAGATAGCTGAGCTTGTAAAGCTCAAAAAGCTGGATGGAATCACTGCTCTCAGAGATGAATCTGACAGAGAGGGCATGAGAGTTGTAATTGAACTCAGAAATGATGTTAATCCGAATATCATGCTCAATAAGCTCTACAAGCATACCCAGATGCAGGATTCCTTCGGAATCATAATGCTTGCACTTGTGAACAACCAGCCAAAAATAATGAGTATAACAGAAATGCTTACTCATTACATCAAGCATCAGGAAGAGGTTGTCACAAGAAGAACAAAATATGATCTCAACAAGGCCGAAGAGAGAAACCACATTTTGGAAGGTCTGCTCATCGCCCTTGACAATATCGATGAAGTTATAAGGATCATCAGAGGGAGTGAAACCGTCGCAATTGCGAAGGAGCAGTTGATGACACGCTTTGGACTCAGTGATGTACAGGCCCAGGCGATTGTCGACATGAGACTTCGTACTCTCACAGGTCTGGAGAGAGACAAGCTTGAGCAGGAACACGCAGAGCTCCTTAAGAAGATCGAGGAATTAAAGGCAATACTTGCAGACAAGAAGCTCCTTCTTGGAGTAATAAAGACTGAGATAACAGAGATAGCTGATAAATACGGAGATGACAGAAAATCACAGATAGGAATAGATGACTCTGATATCGATGCTGAGGATCTGATTCCTAATGTCAATACTGTTATAGCCATGACAAATCTTGGATATATCAAGAGGATGTCAATTGACAACTTTAAGTCACAAAACAGAGGTGGTAAAGGCATCAAGGGTATAACCACGATAGATAATGATTTTGTGGAAGATATACTCATGACTACTACCCACACCTATGTGATGTTCTTTACAAACACAGGTAGGGTATACAGATTAAAGGCGTATCAGATTCCGGAGGCATCACGGACATCACGCGGAATGGCAATAGTAAATCTTCTGCAGCTCTCACCCGGTGAAAAAATATCTGCCATGATACCTGTTACCGGATTTGATGATGAGCACAATGAGGAAAAGAGCCTCTTTATGGTCACCAGGAAGGGAACAGTTAAAAAGACTCCGATAACTGATTTCTCAAATGTGAGAAAGACAGGTCTTACTGCTATAGTCCTTCGTGATGACGACGAGCTTATTGAAGTTAAGACAGTAAAGAAGGGCTCTGAGCTTTTCCTTGTGACAAAGAATGGAATGTGTATCCACTTCGACGAAAGTGATGTAAGATCCACAGGAAGATCTTCAATCGGTGTACGCGGTATGATGCTCGATGATACCGATGAGATAGTCGGAATGCAGATAGATTCCCAGGGTGATTCACTCCTTATTGTTTCTGAAAACGGATATGGAAAGAGAACTACGCTTGAAGAATTCCATTCCCAGTTCAGAGGAGGAAAGGGTGTCAAGTGTTACAAGATAACCGATAAGACCGGATGTGTCATCGGAGTCAAGGCTGTAAGTGATGATAACGAGATCATGATGGTCACAAACACAGGAAGTATAATACAGCTTCGTATGAATGACATCTCTATCCACGGAAGAGTGACCTCGGGAGTAAAGATGATAAATCTTGACAAGGGCGTTACCGTAGCCAAAATTGCCAAGGTAAGAGAAAAGATTTCCGATGGTGAAA
The DNA here is from genome assembly GCA_024694565.1 of Butyrivibrio sp. Classification (GTDB taxonomy): domain Bacteria; phylum Bacillota; class Clostridia; order Lachnospirales; family Lachnospiraceae; genus Butyrivibrio. The sequence continues at coordinate 3,751 of JAILJR010000188.1, forward strand.
AAGAGATAGAGAATATCGATGATATTGGTGATGAGATAGAAGAATGAGGGATTTATGAACATCGGACTACTACTTAGTGAACTGGAAGATCCTGAAGTAAAAAGGATCTGTATAGGTGCCGATAAGGCTGCACGGGATCTTGATGTGAATCTTGTGATCTTTCCGGGAAAGTATCTTGTAGGTGATAAGCCTGATGAAAAAGGAAGGCTTTTTGATTATCAGTATACTGCTCTGTTTGAATATGCAGATACTGATGATCTCGATGTTCTTGTCATTGATGCTGAGAGGATAGCCAAAAAGTCAACTATCCTGAAAAAGGATGCTTTCCTCAAAAAATTTGACAAAGCTCCTGTTCTTACCATGAGTAAGCAGGAGGGCTATACAAACGTCAATAAGGTAAGTGAAGGAAAGGATGAGTTTGAGCAGCAGGGCTATGAAGCTGTTTATGACGCTTACTTTTTTAAAAAGAATAATTATATCCCGCATATATGTGACAGGGCTGTATTTGAAAAGACAGAGATAAACAGTGAAGTTGCTCTATCAGTTCTTTCAGAGATAAGCAATGTACTTCTTCACAGAAAGTATGAGACTGAGGGAGCTTACAATGAATTTACATCCCTTGCGGTTTTAAATGGTGTATCAAGCAGCGGAGTTCTGCTCTACGATGAAAAGATAAGAAATACTATAAAGTATCCATGGCAGAGGCCAAAGAATATTACAAATAAGAGCGTGGTTGTTGAAGGCAAAGATATAAATGCAGATGGTGAAAAAATCATCTTTGATACAGCTAAAATCATTTCACAATTTATAGGAAAGTCTTCAAAAACATTCATTCTCGGAGATATATTTGTAGGAGAATACCAGCTTGGACTAATGTTTTCCGAATTAGTTCCAATTGTTCTCCATGATCATTTTTTTGACAATGTGATAAGTGTCCTTACAGGAGTATCAAGGCTTGCGTACCTTGAGAGAGAGCTGGATAAAAGAACAGATGAGCTGTATGAGGCACATGAGCTTCTTGCAAGGGATGATTCGGTACTTGAACACATAGGTGATCAGGACCTGCTTACAGGCGGTCTCAACAGGAGAGGTTTTTTTGCAAAGGCCTATGATCTCTTAAAAGACAGCTTTAAAGATGGCATGTATGCTGTTGTTGCTTATATACATCTTGAATCACTTAAGCGTATCAACGAACTCTACGGACATGAAGAGGGAGACCGGGCTGTAAAAAAAATCTCAGGTATCTTACAGGAGGTTTTCCCGGAGGGAATCATAGGAAGAATACGTGGAGATGAATTTGCAGTAATTCTTCTTTCAGACACCGAAGGAATAGCTGAGGTTTTAAGGGAAAAGATGGCTGATCAGAACAACAAGCTCCTTTCTGACAGTTCCAGATATTATAACCATCTCCAATATTCCATTTGTGAATTTGGGCATGACAAAAATCTTTCACTTAGGGAAATGCTGAAGGAAACTGATGAAAACCTTCAGATAAGAAAAGGAAACGGACTTTAATCATGAAAAAACTGGTATCATGGAATGTTAACGGCCTTAGAGCCTGTGTGTCAAAGGGTTGCTTTCAGGAGTTTATGGACAAGGAAGACCCGGATGTGATCTGTCTTCAGGAGACCAAGCTTCAAGAGGGTCAGATTAGTATGGAGCTTGATGGTTATGAAGAATTCTGGAATTATGCCGAGAAAAAGGGCTATTCAGGTACAGCAGTCTTTACAAAAGAGAAGCCTGTTTCTGTAAGCTATGGACTTGGAATTGAAGAGCATGACCATGAAGGCAGGGTTATAACTTTGGAATACCCTGAATACTTTCTGGTGACGGTCTATGTTCCGAATGCAAAGGAAGACCTTTCAAGGCTTGAATACAGACAGAGATGGGAAGATGATTTTCTTATCAATATAAAAAACCTTGAAAAAAAGAAGCCTGTAATTTACTGCGGAGACCTCAATGTTGCACACAGGGAAATAGACTTAAAGAATCCAAAGACAAACAGGGGACATGCCGGTTTTACCGATGAAGAGAGAGAAAAATTTACAAATGTAATCAATTCAGGTCTGGTAGATACCTTCAGACATTTCTATCCTGATCTTGAAGGTGCTTATTCATGGTGGTCCTACAGATTCAAGGCAAGGGAAAAGAATGCGGGATGGCGTATAGACTATTTTGTGGTATCAGAGGCCTTAATTCCGAAAATTGAGGATGCAAAAATATATAAGGATGCTCTTGGGTCAGATCACTGTCCGGTAGGACTGATTTTAAAATGATAAAAACCTTCCCTCCGGTGAAAGCCGATGGGAAGGTTTTAGTTTGCTTTGCCATGATATTGTGAGCCGACTGCTCGCAAGGACCTGTCAGTTGCTTGTGCAATATGCACAGACAAAGCTTGACAGCCGAGCTTTTGCCTGGCGGCTCATATCATCACAATACATATTTTGAAAGAAATGAACTTACCTTGTTCCAATACATGTCAGGATTTCTCACTGCACCTTCGATATGCCCGGCACCTGGGATAAGGCAGTACTGCTTTTCACAGGATGCTTCTTCATACAGTCTTGAACACATGTGTGGATCTATGAAGGTATCATCATCGCCGTGAATAAAAAGAGTGGGCGTTGAGGATTTTGATACTGCTTTGAGGCAGTTTACGTCATCAATGTTGTAACCTGCTCTGATACCGATAATGATCCTTGAGAGAACAAGGGCTACTTTAGTTGGGACGAAGGAACCCTTGAATTTTTTGTAGGTGGCCGCAAACTGCTCTGTAAGGGTGGTAAAGGAGCTGTCTGCAACGGCACATTTTACATTTTCGGGAAGAGCTTCTCCGGTGGTCATGAGCGTAGTTGCTGCACCCATTGACATACCATGAATAACAATTTTTGCATCAGGATCCCTTCTCGTTAGAAGTGATATCCATTCCTTGATATCAAGCCTGTCATCAAGACCATAACCTATATAATCGCCTCCGCTTTTTCCAAATCCGCGAAGATCGGGGAGAAGACAGCTGTAATTCATATCAAGGTAGTGCTTTGCATATATGCCTACGGATTCATGATTGTCCCATATGCCGTGAATTATAATTGCATATCTGTGATCATTGTTTTCAGAAGCTATATAGCTTGCATGCAAAACGGTACTGTCCACAGCTGTTGTGTAAAGATCCTGTCTTCCGGGATGGTTTCTTACAAACATCCTGCCTTCAGTGATGAGGGGATCAAAATCACTGTCATCATCAGTATGCTCATGAGGCTTGGTGGATATACGATAAATG
>JAILJR010000238.1 GCA_024694565.1 Butyrivibrio sp.
CGCCTGCTACCTGTTAGAGCAGAAGCCGAAAAGACAGGAGGCCTCGATGTTTCCCATGTTTGAGGAAGCTCCTGATAATCCAGAACAACCCGAACAACCAGAGGGTCCGGAGCCGCCTATGCTTCAGAAGCTGGAGCATCCCGACCTGCACTTCACCTACCCCACCATCAAGCTGCCCTCGATGAGCAGCGATCACAAGCCTATCAGCGATGACTTCGCTGCCGAGTGGCACGAGCTGATGATGCAGGGACCATACTTCAGCATCGACGAGTGGCTCACAGCCATCGGTGCCGAGAACCAGCAGGCTATCATCACTGCAGGCGAGAGCGACAGTCTGGTACGCAAGCTGTCGCTGAAATCGAGTCAGGGCGGCTATAAGGTAAGCGTCGTCTGGCTACCTGAGCGCATGAATATAGGCAGAATTATATATCTTAACTTCCAGTATATTTAGCCCTCAGCACGTTAACCTTTGCTGAAAAACGCTGCGAACCGCATGAAAACTGGATTTTTAACTTCCTAGAAATTTAACCCTCGCCAAGTTAGCCCTCGGTGAAAAATGGCTGGAAACCGCAGAAAATCACGCATATGGAGTCAGACCCCTATTGAAAATATTAAAAATATTACAAAAATATTACAATGCTTATAGCCTCTTTAAAACCGCACGTTTATGTGGAGAACAAGGGATTTAATCGGGAGTATTGTGTTTGACAGAGCGGTCTGTGAATGGTAAGATTAAGACAAATAAAAAGGGTGTCACCTTTGACGGTTAGCCCCTATACATTGAATAAAAAGCAGATGTGACCGCTCAGTAATCTTTGCAAGGGATTAGGCGGTCATTTCTGCGTCTTGTTAATATCTTTGCCTATAGAGTATCCAACGGCAAAGCACGTAAAGCATAAGCTTATTACTGCAATAAATCCGAGGATTATGTCCATAGCTTCAGCCCTCCTAATTTATTTCTGCTCTGTTGCGTATATATATAGCCTTACTCACAGATTATATAAACGGAGGGTCACAGTCCCTCCGGTGGAGGGCTAACTGTCAACCATCTTGGTGACACCCTAGGCAAATAATGTAGCATTAATACGTGATTGCTGTAAAGGATTTTTTATTGCAATAGCAATATGGGGTCAGACCCCTATCGAACTACAGGCGTGAAATATGTACAAAACGCAGGTTTGATGTATTGGGACCTGATATTTATGTTCCGGATTATGATACTCATCAGAACCCGATGAGGAGCACGCCGCCATCACTATGGCAGGCTGAGACTACGATAATAAAAAATACGATACTTGCGGTTATCCTGCCGTTATATTATAAGAAGGTGATCAGGCGTCACGAAGAGGGAAGAAGGTAATCTGCTGAAGATTACCGGACTTTCCAAAGAGGGATCTGCCTTAAAGGGGCATGCACTGTATACAGCAGAAAGTTTGTTTTGGAGCGAAAGAAGCTGTTTTGGCCCGAGACCTTCTTTTACTATGAGGAATTGTTCTCGTGCGTAAGCATATGGATCCGAAGTGATATCCCTGATGGAAGTCTAGTGGGATGAAAGTGAACACGGAAGCAGTCTAAAAGCGTATAGCGCCGAGCTGATCCTGGCGCTATACTAATTAGATAGTTTTCGGCTGATAGCTGGGGATTACATGTAACAGGGTCTGGTCCCCACGATGAGCGAGGAATACGTGTTCGGATAAGTCAAAAGAACAATCCCCGTGACTTATTAATAGAATTCAATTAGAGGAGAGAGGTTGAGTATGAAGAAGCGTCCGATGGCGTATCCTAGACCGAACGCAGTCAGCACAAGGCTGATAACAGCGATTAATCCTTCTATCGTCAATATCTTCGGTACCTCCTTTCCGGTGAAGGCTGGGAGCTAGTCCCGCACAACAGTTTCCAGTCCGGAGGTAAAACACTTTTCCATTTGAATATTCGACCTCCGAACAAATCGGAAAGCCTACCGTCCACCACGCTTTCCTCGGAAAAATTTGAAAAATATTGACAAAGTGCTTCATACTGAGAGGTAAGGAGCGTTATTTTTTGTTCTCATATTTGGGTGATAATTCATATTCATATGAACGTGTTGTTGGCAAGAATGAAAAGAAAGGAAACAATGATTTTTTTGGCCTTAACTATTTTCACATTTCTGCTGATCATCCTTTTTGCAAATGGGCAAAGCAAGTACGTCCAGGAGCAATCCCTGAGGTGATACTTCCCAGTGTTTGGTATTCAATAATACTTCATTATTCTGGGAGGGCAACAGAAGCATTTTGATGAGATTGAGAATAACAGGCAAAAAAGTTTCCGGAAGCATTAATAACAGATCCCCTCACACCGGTGGTGTGGGCGAGGGACATAAAAAAGAAATAGTACTGGCCAATAGTTTAATGTAAGCAGGGCACTTTTTTCAATATATAGGCACTTCTTAAGAAATGTGGATGGTAAAAATCTGTTTGTTGTTGGTTTTTGAGGGAAATACCGTTAAGAAATGCATAAACAGTGGTAAAATGAAAGAGTACAGAGCAGACAACTGGAGGTATGGGGAATGGTTAAAAGGGTAAAAAAGATACTGGCGCTGGCTATGATGTGGGCGCTTTTGGGGGCTTCGATATCCGGGGCAGGAGCAGATTCCTATGTCTATGCTGCAGAAGAAGGGAAAACCCTGAATGCAGCCAAAGACATGGCGTTTGCATCTGGCGATATAAAGAATCTATTCCATACAGAGAAATGCTTTCCAGTGGGGACAGCTCTTAAATCCGATGAATTTGAAGGGCTTAAGGTTACCTATGACGGAAAGCAAACCTATTTAGTAAAAAAGGGAGAACAGACAGTAATCCTCACGGTTACAGTTCTTGATGAGACAAGGGCAAAGACAGGAATAGAACAGCTTACTCTTGAGTATGGCAAGGTAAAGATCATCAATAAAAAGGGTGCAACTACAGTCTTTGCCTGCAGGATAACTGGTGTAGAGCCGGGTCAGACAGCTTCACCCGGGGAGCCGGAGCAGCAGTCATCCGATTCCGGTTCGGCAGATGAAAGCGGATCAGTTTCTGACTCAGAAGATATCCGTGGATGCTGGCCGTTGCCTGAATGCGGGCCTGAAGATAAGAACAATAAAACCACCAGAACTGTAATCCTGTATATTATGGGTGCGGATATAGAATCTGATGAAGCTTTTGTTACAAGACAGCTATTGGATCTGCTTGAGTCAGACATCCCGGAGTCTATGCGTTTTATTGTTGTAACAGGCGGCTCAGAGCTCTGGCATATGGATGACCTTGAGAGTTATAAACAGTATGTTACAGAAACTCTTTTCCCCGACAGGGCATCCTACGATGAATGCACTGATAAAGAAAAGGCAAGGATAGATGCTGATGCGAAAAAAATGTTTGAAAAATATAGCACGGAAATATCCGGGGTTCAGATCTGGGAGATAGAAAGCGGCGGCAGCGGCAACAGCTTAAAGCTCCTTCGCACAGTGGATAATGAGTTTGTTATTAATCCTGATTTCATAACAGAGAGTATAGATTTTGCCACAGAATATGCCCCGGCTGTGAAATATGACCTGATATTCAGCGGCCATGGCAATGGAGTGCTGGGGTTTGGAGCTGATGATCTGTATAATGAATGGAGCAGTGAGCATCCGGAGGAAGAGCCGGTATATACCAGTCCCATTCCAATCCACTCTATTGCAAAGGCTCTTTCTGAATCCGTTTTTATAAAAAATGGCGGTAAGTTTGAACTGCTCGGGTTTGATTCATGCATTATGGGGGACTTTGAGACCGGATATTCACTTTCGAAATATGCTGATTATTATGTTGCGTCCGAAGAAAATGAAACTGACAGTGGATGGCTCTATTCCGGATTGATAGGTGCTGTCAGGGAAAATCCCTTAATAACAGGTGAAGGCCTGTCTAAAGCGATTACAGACAGTTATGCCAGGCAATATGATGGAACAGCTTTTACATTGTCAGGGGTCGATCTGAAACAGATGGATCGGCTCGATGATGCGCTAACAAAGTTTTCTACTTTGCTTTCTTCTGAGGCAGATGAGAATTACAGCCGTATAATGAGAAGTCTTGGAGGCGACTCCCACTTTAATGTAAAGTACGGTTGCGCATCAAGTAATCTCTATGATCTGAAGCGTGTAGCGGAAGCTCTTGCAGAGGATGACAGCTTTTCCAAAGAGCTTAGAGCAGCGAGTCGTGATCTGGTAAATGCCATATCTGATGCAGTTATCGCAAATGTTGGAGGAACCGATGAAAATGGGGGCCTGAGTATTTATTTCCCAAGACATGCCTTATTCTTTAAGGCTTTCGAGGATGGAAAGCTATATTATTACTATACCGCGGAGGAATATCTTGAGTCATATGAAGATAATGGAATTAACGAGGCATATACTGAACTGGTAAAAAAGCTTTTATTCACGGATCTGGTCGGTGGATGGCTGGGAAGGTTCTTATGGCAGAATGAGGATGATCTTTCGGCTGTTAGCATTATTAATGTGTTGGAAACAAATAACTTTTTACAGCCCATAGTTGATCCTGCTGATATCGACATGAATGATCCTGAGGATCCGTTTGTACGTACTGTTCAGAAGCTGATAGATGAGAGGATACACACGGGCAAGATAACTATAACGGTTCCCGAAAGGATATATGATGACGAAGAACACTGGCATTATGCGGATACAGCAGATGTGCATGTGAGCGGTACTGACAGCGAAATTGTCGAAGACAGGCTGAATGTGAAGATAACTCTTGGAGATACCGGAACATCTCTGGGAAACACTGTGCTCTTTTCAAATGAAAAGACGAGCGGACAGGAAGAGGGCAAAATGGAATATCTGGACCTTACAGTCTCTGCCTTTGACCAGCAGTGGTATACACTGAACGGTCAGATCACCAGTATGTACATAACGGGAGTAAAAGAGGACCTCAGCGGTTTTTGCGGGCATATTCCGCTTCTTCAATGGAATACTGCGGAGTATGCAGCCGGTACAGAAGCAGATAATCAGGACAGGGATCAGTATATAGTTGATGCTTCATTGGAAGACAAGTTCAAAATTATCTGGCTGAATGTGGAATGTACTATCAGTACAGATGAGAATGGTAATGTGGAGCAGGATGTGACACCGGTAAACGGCGAGATCGTTGATCAGAATTATATCGACAGCTGCAGATACCTGGATATTGAAGAACTTGCTGACAGGTATTATGAGATACTTGGTGGAGCTGATGGGACATACTACCTGGATGAGGAGCCGGATGTTTCTTCATTGGGCACGGTATATATTGACAGTGAGGGGACAATAGATATTGAAACTGCGTATGTTGACAACCTCTCTCCGACATATTATTTCACAGATATATATGGCATTGATTACAGCATGACCAATGAGAATCTTGGGGAAGATGAGGAGGGCAATCCAAGGGGAATGGATGATTTTTACCAGCCAATCCCGGCAGATGTTCCTGATGATGAGATTGTGACCTGGGAAGAGAGCCAGCTCATTGCCCAGCAGATCCGCGAGCAGGCAGCGCAGGAAGCGGAGAATGAAGATCAGCTGGCATTTGGCGGAGAGGTATTGCCGGAAACGGTAAATTACTAAATATCATCATAACTATTCAGAGCCAGGACTCGGAAACGCACACGTTTCCGAGTTACTGTATATCCGCTAAATAGAACCATTTTAATGGAAAGGATATTTGCAGAAGTGGTAGCAGAATGCCGGGGTATGGATTACGATACAATAGAGGCATGCCGGGATATGATATACCCCTGATGAAGTATTACAAATAATACTAATTACATTCAGGCTTTTAGGTGTTTTCTATGTTGAACCTTACAGAAGATGTGCCAGAGCAGCAATCTACAGAGAACTGAGTAAAAATGAGAGATGATTCTTAGAAACATAGAGTGTGAAATAGGGGACGGTTCAAGAACCGTCCCCTATTTCTTATTTAGGCAGCCAGAATTCATGGAAAATTAACTATTTATTATAGTTCATTAATTGAAAAATCAATAACCAAACATTACACTTAAATGGGTTATCCAACATTGGAGTCAGACCCCTATCGAAAATGTTACAAATGTTACTAAACGAGTAACAAAATTTTAATTGACAAAGAGTTACTTTTGGGTTATGATTCGTAAAACTGAAGTACGACATTTTAGCGATTTTAGATTGGAGGAAGAACATGCATGCATTAAGTGGATATATTGAGAAAAATGCTGTTATCGTAAAAGAAAACATAAGCATATA
>JAILJR010000005.1 GCA_024694565.1 Butyrivibrio sp.
TTTAAGGATGAATTTTTTACAGATGCCGGTACACATGACCCGGATGGAGAAAACATCATGCTCCTTGGATTGGATGTATTGCCTGAGTACCGAAAGATGGGACTTGGCAGAGAACTAGTTTATAACTATTGCCGCAGGGAACAGGAACGTGGAAGAAAACGACTTGTATTAACCTGTCTTCCAAATAAGGTAAAAATGTACAAGCAGTTCGGGTTCAATGATATGGGAGAGTCTGCTTCAGAGTGGGGCGGCGAGAAATGGCATGAGATGGAGATAAGGCTGAACTTTTGAAGTATAAGCAATAAAAACGATAATCGTATTCTGCTCATAGCTTGATAAGAATACCGGAAAGTTGAAGGAAGATATTTATGGTCAGACCAAAACCGGAAATAGTATATGAAAATACAGTTCAGGGTATCTTTGTGCAGAGAAACAACCGCTTTACTTGCGAGGTGATGGTTGGTGATGGACAGAAGACGGTGCATATAAAGAATACCGGAAGACTTGAGGAACTGCTCGTACCCAAAGCAAAGGTTACGCTTCAGAGGTCGGAGGATCCTGAGAGAAAGACGGAGTATGACCTGATATCCGTTTACAGACCGAGATTCAAGTGGATAAATGTTGACAGTCTGGCTCCGAATAAGCTGATGCAGCAACAGCTGGAACAATATTATGACATGATAAAGCCGGAATATACCTATGGAGATTCCAGATTTGACTTTTATATGGAACGCGACGGGGAAAAGTATCTGACGGAGGTTAAAGGATGTACGCTCGCTTATGATCAGAAAAGCGGAATCGGATATTTCCCTGATGCACCGACGGAACGGGGAGTAAAGCATCTAAAGGAACTCGCAAAAGCAGCAAAGGAAGGCTATCACTGCTCCATAGAGTTTGTAATTCAGATGAATGGTATCCATTATGTTTTTCCGAACAATAAAACTCAGCCGGAATTTGGTCGGGCGCTTGTGGAGGCTGCAAAGGCAGGCGTTGAGGTGGGATATTACGGATGCCATGTTGAGGCGGATAGCATCAAAACAACAAGTGTTGTAGGAGATACGAGCAGATACAGAAATGCCAAATAGAGAATCGGAGGCGGTAGATTGTGCAACTGGAAGGTGGATGCAAAGTATGGAAGGCAGTTTGTGGCAGAGAACTGGGAAGAGACACTTCCTGCCACAGTTTATGGTATGGAGAAGTATCTCGGATCCGGACTTATCAAGGGCGTCGGTCCGAAATTTGCAAAGAAGATTGTTCAAAAATACGGTGTAGATACATTTGCCGTAATTGAAGACAATGTAGAGACTTTGATAGAAATAGAGGGCATAGGAAAAAAGCGTGTCCAGATGATCGCCGAGTCCTGGGAGAGGCAGAAAGAGGTTAAGAACATCATGCTCTTTTTGCAGGATCATCAGGTATCTACATCCTATGCCGCAAAGATATTATTGTTTTTTCCGCAGCTTCGAATTATCATATGATTTAACATTATCATAATAAGCTTAATCATGTGGGAGATATTTATATGGACAGTACTAATATATTTGCAGAAATAAATTAAGCAAATGAACAGAAGAAAGATTATGAAAAATGGAACAACAGGGAGGTAACAGATGATTACGATGGCAAAACGGATGTTAGCTATGCTTACCAGTGTGATGCTGATATTTAATTTATCAGGCTGTGGAGAGACAGAAGCAAGGAAATCGGGAGAAAACCGCATAGATGAAATAATTGCGAACATGACGCTTGAAGAAAAAATCGAGCAGATGATGTTTGTATCGTACCGTACTTGGAAGGAAGTGCCGGAGTCAGAGAATGTCGAAGAGAACGTTCAGGCTGTCAATATCACGGAACTCAATGATGCTATGCATATATCATTGCAGGAGCATCACTATGGTGGAATTCTGCTTTTTAGCGAGAACTTTAAGGATGCGGACCAGACTCTTAGGCTGATTGCGGACATTCAGCAGACGAACCTGGCGGGTGGTGGGCTTCCGCTTCTTGTTGCTGCAGATCAGGAGGGCGGCAATGTAGCCCGCATAGGCTTTGGTACCACAGGGGTTGGAAACATGGCTCTTGCTGCTACGGGAAACGCCGACAACGCAAAGAGCATGGCTTCTATTTACGGAGAAGAATTGGCATTGCTTGGACTCAATACGGATTTTGCTCCCGTGATGGATGTAAATAACAATCCAAACAATCCCGTCATAGGTGTTCGCTCTTTTTCTGATTCGCCTGAGATGGTAGCGGAATACGGGATCAGGTATATGGAGGGGCTGCATGAAACAGGGACGATAGTGACGCTGAAACATTTTCCCGGACATGGGAATACCGATACAGATTCCCATACAGGTTTCCCATGCATTATGAACAGCTACGAGGAACTGAAAGAATGTGAACTGATTCCATTTCAGAAAGCCATTGATAGCGGGGCTGATATGGTGATGACTGCGCATATCCAGTATCCGGAAATTGAAATGGGAACATATACTTCTGTTTCTACCGGAGAGCAGGTATATTTGCCTGCGACAATGAGCAGCCGCATTCTTACGGATATATTAAGGGATGATATGGGCTTTGAGGGGGTGGTTGTCTCAGACGCATTAGAAATGGCGGCGATTTCGGACAATTTTAAAATGGAGGATGTTCTTAGCTTGACGATAAATGCCGGGGTAAATATGCTGATCGTACCGTCGGTTCTTGACAGCAATGGTCTCAAAAAACTCGAAGACATGACGGATATGGCGTCAAAGCTTGCCGAAGAGGGAAAAATTGATAAGGACCGGATCGATGATTCCGTAAGAATAATACTTGAATTAAAAGAAAAGTATGGGCTGTTGTCTTTGACGGACTTTACCGTAACGAATGATGCCGTGGAAAAAGCAGTTGCAGGAACAGGTAATGAGGAAAACAGGGAAAAGGCGCTTGGTATTGCCAGGAATGCACTTACCCTTGTGAAAAACAATGAAGTCTTCCCGATTAAGGCAGATGAAAACCAAAGTATTCTTGTGCTTTTTGCCGACAGCTGTGCAAGCCGCGCAGGAACAGGAGAATTGGTTAAGCAGGAACTTTTAAATGAGGGGCTGATAAATGAATCACAGTTTATCGTGATGGTGAACGATAATGAAAACAGAGAGCTTTGTGAGGATGAGGCACTAAAGGCAGATTATTGTATTTTGGTATACAGAACCTACAATACGGCTTGCCTGAATCCTGAAACAGATGATGGGTTTTCCTCTGCCGTATTTGACGGGATCATTGAAAAGCGCCATGAGGCAAATAAGAAATCCATTCTCATCTCCTGCCAGTTGCCATATGACGCAGCAAGATTTGTTGATGCGGATGCGATACTGATTGCGTATAATTCGGCTGTCATGCAGGAAATACCGCCTGCGTCGGGCGAGGGAAGTGCTTATGCGCCAAATCTTGAAGCAGCGCTTATGGCATGCTTTGATGATGGTAAAGTAACGGGGCAACTTCCCGTGAACATCCCTGTTTTGGATGAAAATTATCAAATGACGGATGAAATACTGTATGAGAGAAATAAATGAAGAGCCGCCACTGTTTTATTACTTCATGGTGGATTGGGGAACTCTTAGGCGGTAGCCGGGGAAAAAGCAGGGAATCTTTGAAGAGTAGCAAAACCAGAAAGTGAGGATGAAAATGGTATCAGGGAATTAAGTTGGCAGTGGTAATCATAGCAATCACTCTGCTTGGAATAAGTATGATGACGGGCTGTGGGGATAGAAGCTCAAAAGTCGAAACGGCAGTGGCAGTATATCTTGGCGTGAAGGATTATGGAAAGGAAGAGACAAATAAGGATAATAGGGACGAGTTCCTTTATCGGTTTGAGATTAATGGAAAAGAAGTGACATATAAGATTTCAAACGGTACGAAGGATGAAGAGGGAAATTACGATTATCCTATCCAAAGTCCGGTGGGTCAGACACCATTACAAAATTTTTATGAACATGTTAAGGCACCTGTAAAGCGGTCTGTAAAGGGGTCTGGCACCACCATGCGGTAGAATTGGGATTTGATGTTGTGGAAGAATACAGAAATCGTGGATACGCAACAGAAATAGTGACGGCGTTGATAGAACAAGTTCATGACCTGCTTCCTGCAAGTAAGATCTTGGTTAAAATGCGAAAGGACAACGATGCAAGTAGGCGTGTCGCTGAGAAATGTAAAGGGATTTTTACTGGGTACGAAGATTCTATTGTGTCAAAGACAACAAGAAAGGTGCTTGCAAATTGTGAGGATGAAAAGAAGCGGGAAGAACTTCAGGCAGTAATAGAAAAAGGCAGGAATGGGGTTTTGGTTTATGCTATGTGAGGGTTTTCTCACGAAGATATATTGATGGAGGCTTTGGATATACTGGATGGGGAAGGAGAATATGATGGCATCTGAAGTTAAATTTGAGATTGTGGAGCATATAGGAACTTTATCGGAAAGTTCAAAAGGATGGAAAAAAGAGCTAAATAAGATCTCATGGAATGGTGGTGTGTCCAAATATGATGTGCGTGACTGGTCTCCCGATCATGCAAAGATGGGAAAAGGGATTACTTTTACGGAGGATGAAGCAAAGAAACTTAAGGATCTACTATAAGGACAGGATTGTTTAGAAATACATATGAGATTATTCATTGCGATTTGTTTTAAAGAAAATATTGTAGAGAAACTTGAGGATATTCAGGCGGATCTTCTGGCATGTGGTGTGACCGGAAAATGTACGCCACCTGAAAACCTGCATCTGACACTTGCCTTTGTCGGAGAGTATGGCAATCCCGATGACATCCTTGAGGTGATGGAATCTGTACCGTTTAGAAAAATGGAACTACAGTTGGTAGGACTGCAGCATTTCAGAGATATGTACTTTGCCAGATTCGAGGAAAACGTGGGACTTCAGAGTTACGTCAGGCGGTTGCGGAGAGCGTTGGCGGATAACGGAATCACGTTTGATAAAAAGAAATTCAAGCCGCATATTACTCTGATGCGAAAGGTATCTTTGGCGAATGCCGATTTTGATAGCTTACCACAGGAATTGAATACGGGCATTATCAGAGCCTCCGGGGTTTCGTTGATGCTTTCGGAGAGAGGCAAGAAAGGAATGATATATACGGAGCTGGGTGTTATTGAGGATCGTTAAAGGTGCTGGCAATATTGAGAGGGAAAGTGTTCAGAGGAGAATTGCGATGGTCACAGTTGAAGAAATCAAGAAAAGGACATTCAATACGAAACTGTCTGATATTACGTCAAAAAATAGGGAGTATCAGGTGTCTGATGCCCAGATGGCACCATATCTGGAGGATTATGCAGATCTTGCCCTTGAGATATCGGATATTATTGAGGATTATGTAGAAAAACATCAACTGAAGCCAAAGTATGAGAAATTGGAAGAACTGACACAACTGTCCTCTACGACAATAAAGCATACTATAAAGAGGAGGGACAGGGTTACCAGAACCACACTGTACAAGTTGTGCGTGGGATTGAGGATGTCATTAGACGAGGCAAACGAGCTTTTCAGAAAGTGCGGCGGTGTCCTTAAGGAAGACTGCCTGGAGGACTTTATTT
>JAILJR010000093.1 GCA_024694565.1 Butyrivibrio sp.
AGCAGTAATCCATGAAAGAATGGGGGGTTACGCTATAGTGTGGCTCCCCTTTTTTGATAAAAATGTGGCAAAAACTGATAAGATTATAGAACTTTAATAATTGTATTATAGAAAAGCATAAGTTAAAAACTTATAATTTTGATATTGAGGGTATGGCGTATGAATAGAGAAGAAGCAAGAAAACGAGCTATAGAACTGGTTTCAAAAATGACGGTAGATGAAAAGGCATCACAGCTTAAGTTTGATTCACCTGCCATCGAAAGACTGGGTGTACCGGCTTATAACTGGTGGAATGAGGCACTGCATGGTGTTGCAAGGGCCGGCACAGCTACAATGTTCCCGCAGGCTATCGGAATCGCCGCTGCTTTTGACAAAGAGCTCATGAAGGAAGTCGGAGAGGTAATAGCAACTGAGGGCCGCGCCAAGTACAACGAGCAGTCAAAGAGAGGCGACAGGGATATTTACAAGGGACTGACCTTCTGGTCACCAAACGTAAATATCTTCAGGGATCCAAGATGGGGCAGAGGTCATGAGACCTACGGAGAGGATCCGTTCCTTACAGGCTCTCTGGCAGTTCCGTTTATCAAGGGAATGCAGGGCAATGGAGAGTATATGAAGGCAGCTGCATGCGCCAAGCACTTCGCTGTTCACTCAGGTCCTGAGGGCGAGAGACATTTCTTTGATGCCAGGACTACAAAGAAGGATCTCGAGGAGACCTACCTTCCTGCTTTTGAAACCTGCGTTAAGGATGGAAAAGTTGAGGCTGTAATGGGCGCTTACAACAGGACAAACGGTGAGCCCTGCTGTGCAAATGAGCCTCTTATGAACGGTTATCTCAGAGGAAAGTGGGGCTTTGAGGGTCACTACGTATCAGACTGCTGGGCAGTCAGAGATTTTCATGAGAACCATAAAGTGACAAAGACACCTGAGGAATCCGTTAAGCTTGCACTCGAGACGGGGTGCGACGTAAACTGCGGATGCACATATCAGAAGGTGATGAGTGCCTATGAAAAGGGCATGATAGATGAAGAGACCATTACAAGATCCTGCGTAAGGCTCTTTACCACAAGATTCCTTCTTGGTCTTTTTGATAAGACTGAGTATGATGATATACCATATTCAAAGGTTGAGTGCAAGGAGCACCTTGATGTTGCACACAGAGCTGCAGCTGAGTCCATAGTTCTTTTAAAGAACGACGGCATTCTCCCTCTGAAGAAGGAGAACATCAAAACAATCGGTGTTGTAGGCCCCAATGCAGATTCAAGAGGAGCTCTGATCGGCAACTACTATGGCACAAGCTCACAGTACATAACTGTACTTGAGGGAATCAGAGAGGTGATCGGGGATTCGGCAAGAATCTATTATTCAGAAGGCTGCCATCTCTGGAAGGACAATGTGAGCAACCTTTCAGACCAGTCATTCCCTGACAGACAGTCAGAGGTTCAGACTGTTGCAGACTATTCTGATGTACTTATCGTGGTTCTCGGCCTTGATGAGAGACTTGAGGGCGAGGAAGGCGATGAGAGTAACCAGTTCGCATCAGGAGACAAGCTCAGCCTTGAGCTTCCCGAGTCTCAGAGAAAGCTCCTTAAGACAGCGCTTGAGTGTGGCAAGCCCACAATCGTTATCAACATGTCAGGAAGCGCAATGAACCTGACAGAGGCTGATGAGAAGGCAAATGCGGTCATCCAGGCATGGTATCCCGGAGCTCTCGGCGGAAGGGATGTTGCAGATATCCTCTTCGGAAAGGTTTCACCTTCAGGAAAGCTTCCTGTGACATTCTACAGCTCAACTGATGACCTTCCGGACTTCAAGGACTATTCGATGAAGAACAGGACCTACAGGTTCTTTAAGGGAACACCTCTTTATCCTTTCGGTTATGGTCTTACATACGGCAAGTGCGCTGTAACATCAATGGATGTTGAGACCGTTGCTCTGGACGGTGAGTTTGACGGAGCAAAAGTCACAGTAACGGTTAAAAACGAGGGAAGTGCTGCCACAGAAGATGTAGTACAGATCTATATCAAGGATGAAGAGTATGAGCTTGCAATCCCTAATCCGTGTCTGTGCGGCTACGAGAGGGTGAGTCTTGAGAGCGGCGAGGAGAAGAGCGTTGTAATAGTCCTCGACAGAAGAGCCTTCACCTCAGTGGATGAGGAAGGAAACAGGGAGCTGTTTTCGAAGAAATTTAAGGTTTATGCAGGTACAAGCCAGCCTGACAAGAGATCTGAGAGCCTCACAGGTGTAGCATGTCTTGAGAAAGAGATAGAAATCTGATAAAAGAAACGGATGCCGTCAGCCGTCTTACTCTGGATGGCTGCGTATCCGCATCCGGAAAGAATGAGCCAGATATAAGCTGGTGTTTATAGAGGAAGGAGCAAGTTATGAGTTTTCTTATTGGTATAGACGTTGGGACCTCAGCAACCAAGACGGTTCTCTTTAACGAAGACGGAACGGTTGTGGCAGAGAAGGCCTATGAGTATCCCATGTATACACCTCAGAACGGCTGGGCTGAACAGGATCCCGGTGACTGGAAAAATGCGAGCCTTGAGACTGTTGCAGCTGTAGTAAAGGCAGGCATTGATTCAGGTAAGGTCAAGGATGCATCAGAGATCAAGGGCATTGGAATTTCAGGTCAGATGCATGGCCTTGTAATGCTGGATGAGAATGGGGATGTTATCCGCAACTCCATCATCTGGTGCGACCAGAGGACCGGAGCAGAGGTAGAAGAGATGCTCAGGATAATGCCCAGAGAGAAGTGGATCGAGATCACGGCAAATCCTCCGCTGACAGGCTGGACGGCAGCCAAGATCCTCTGGGTAAGGAACAACGAAAAAGAGAATTATGCAAAGTGCAGACACATTCTCCTGCCAAAAGATTATATAAGATATATATTAACAGGTGAATTCGCAACTGAGGTTTCCGATGCTTCGGGAATGCAGCTGATGGATGTTAAGAACCGCTGCTGGTCAGATGAAGTTCTGGACAAGCTTGGCATTGACAAGAGTCTTCTCGGCAGGATGTACGAGTCAAGCGAGGTTACAGGCACACTTCTTCCTGAGATCGCAGGTCAGCTTGGCCTTACAACTGATACGGTTGTTGTAGGCGGTGCAGGCGACAATGCGGCAGCTGCTGTCGGAACCGGAGTTGTTCGCGAGGGAACAGCCTTTACAACAATAGGTACATCAGGCGTTGTATTTGCTCATACCGACAAGCCGGCAATTGACCCTCAGGGCAGGGTTCACACCTGCTGCTGCGCGGTTCCCGGCGCATGGCACATAATGGGCGTAACCCAGGCTGCAGGCTTTTCTCTGAAGTGGTTCAGGGACAACTTCTGCCAGAGCTACATTGAAGAGGCAAAAGAAAAGGGAGTTGACCCCTATGATCTTATAAATGCCGATATCGAGACTGTGCCGGTTGGAAGTGACAGGCTTATCTATATGCCATACTTAAACGGCGAGAGGACCCCTCATCTTGATGACAAGGCGAGAGGCGTGTTCTTCGGTCTTTCCGGAATACATACAAGAAAGCACCTTCTGAGAGCAGTTATGGAAGGCGTATCCTATTCACTTTGCGACTGCAACGATATCCTCACTGCGATGGGCATCAGCGTAAAGGAGATGATGGCCTGCGGCGGCGGCGGAAAGAGCAGGATCTGGAGACAGATGCTCTCTGACCTTTACAACTGCAAGGTCGCAACAATTGCACAGGAGCAGGGGCCGGCGCTTGGTGTAGCTATCCTGGCGGGCGTTGGAAGCGGCGTCTATGAAAGCGTTGAGAAGGCCTGCGACAAGCTTATAACAAAGGCCAAAGAGACAGATCCTGTCAAGGAAAATGCTGAGAAATATGCGAAATATCACAGCCTCTACAAGAAGCTGTATAAAGATTTAAAAGAAGATTACAAAGAACTGTCAACCTTATAATTTTTTTTCACAACTATGTTGTAGTAAGGAGATTAATTATGATCAATGTACCAGAGGTAAAAATCGGACTTGTTGCAGTGAGCAGAGACTGCTTCCCGGCATCACTTGCAGTAAACAGAAGAAAGGCTGTGGCAGAGGCCTACAAAGAAAACTTCAACGACAAGGATGTCTATGAGTGTCCTGTATGTATCATTGAGAGTGAGACTCAGGCAATGGAAGCTCTTGAGGATATTAAGAAGGCAGGCTGCAACGCTCTGTGCATCTATCTTGGAAACTTCGGACCGGAAATATCAGAGACACTTCTTGCAGAGAAATTTGACGGACCTGTTATGTTCTGCGCAGCTGCAGAGGAGTCCCAGAACGACCTCATCGATGGAAGAGGAGATGCTTACTGCGGAATGCTCAATGCAAGCTACAATCTTCACCTTCGCGGCGTAAAGGCATATATCCCTGAGTATCCTGTAGGAACCTATGATGAGTGCGCAAAGATGATCAACGAATTCGTTCCTATCGCAAGAGCTATTTACGGTATTTCAAACCTCAAGGTTATTGCTTTCGGACCTCGTCCAATGAACTTCATGGCATGTAATGCACCTATACAGCAGATCTACAATATCGGAGCAGAGATTGAAGAGAACTCAGAGCTTGACCTCTTCGAGAGCTTCAACAAGCATGCCGGTGATGCCAGGATCGCTGATGTTGTCAAGGATATGGAAAAAGACCTTGGCGCAGGCAACAAGAAGCCTGAGATCCTTCAGAAGCTTGCACAGTATGAGCTCACACTTCTTGACTGGATCGAGGAGCACAGAGGAAGCAAGAAGTTTGTATGTATCGCCGGAAAGTGCTGGCCTGCATTCCAGACTCAGTTTGGATTTGTTCCCTGCTATGTAAACTCAAGACTTACAGGACGCGGAATCCCTGTATCCTGCGAGGTTGATATCTACGGAGCAATCTCGGAGTTCATCGGAACCTGCATCAGCAACGATGCTGTTACACTTCTTGATATCAACAACTCTGTACCTGCTGATATGTATGAGGAGAGCATTGAGGGATGGACCGATTACAAGCACACAGATACATTCATGGGCTTCCACTGCGGAAATACATGCTCAAGCAAGCTTTCAAGCTGTGAGATGAAGTTCCAGAGGATCATGGCCCGCAACCTTCCTGAGGAGGTTACACAGGGAACTCTCGAGGGTGACATCATGCCCGGCGATATCACCTTCTACAGACTGCAGAGCACATCTGACAACCACCTTCGCGCATATGTTGCAGAGGGCGAGGTTCTCAATGTTCCTACAAAATCCTTCGGTGGAATCGGTGTATTCGCTATTCCTGAGATGGGAAGATTCTACAGACATGTCCTCATCCAGTACAACTATCCTCATCACGGAGCAGTTGCATTCGGACACTATGGAAAGGCGCTCTTTGAGGTATTCAAGTATCTTGGAGCAGAGTCGATCGGCTACAACCAGCCTGCATCACTTCCTTATCCTACAGAGAATCCTTTCGCATAATAATAAAACAGATCAATTCAAAAGGCTGTCGCAAAAACTGCGGCAGCCTTTTTTAACGGGAATTATTTACTTTATTCGTCTTCTTTGTCCATTGGAACATAGTTGATTCCAATCTTTATGTCCTGGGCGTAATTGCCAAAGGTCTTCCCAAACAGGGTGAAGCCTCCGGGGTGCACTGCGTCCTTTTCGACGGCGAATCTGAATTTAATCTTGCTGGTACTGGTCAGATCAAATTCGTTTATGGATACATCCGATATCTTGAGTCCGTCAATGAAGGTTCCATGCCTGTTGATGACTATGAGCTTCAGTAGCCCGTACTGGTTCCAGTTCGGGAACCACCAGTCCGGGGTGAATATTCCCGGAACATCTCCGAAATCTCCGGGTGATGTCCACATTCCTATCAGTTTTTTGTTCAGATAAAAGCTGATGTCACTGGGCCAGTTGCTGTTTATTCCCGGGGCTTCGGAGCTGATCTCTGCGGAGATGGTCAGCTGTGTGATGCGCTGGGCAGGCGGGATGAAGTTGGGGATGTCATACTCAACATAACCTGTCGTAAACCAGAGTATATCTGCGTTGAACCTGTCCGGATGTGCAAAATATCTCGGGTCATCCACTTCACCGATAACATTCGTAGGAGTGGAGAGGCCACAGGTAGGATAAGCGCTGTAGCCTGAGTAGTGTCCGATCTTGACCTCTGTCTGAAACAGGCTCTCCGTAGGAGATGAGGGTACCACATCGATGAGTATCTTATCTATATGTACAGAGCAGATCTTCTGGTTGCCGTGGCCGACGGTCTCATTGGATATGGAGACAAGGCCGCAGCTCTCAAGCTTTTTGATGTGGGCTGTGACGGCTCCGGCGGTTATGCCCAGCTTTCCTGCCAGTTCGTTCATGCTCATGCCGTTGCTCTGGATGAGCTGTCTTATTATCTCTACTCTTATATCAGAACCGAGCGCCTTATACAGCTCGATACCGTCCTCAAATTTTTCAATATGAAGCATATTGTGCTCCTTTTTCTGTGAAATTATTTTAGAAAATACTATGGAAATTTAGAAATATATTATACTTCTAGATTACCATAATATGGTAAAAAGTCAACAATGGGCTTGAAAAATACTTTTGATATAACTAAAGTGCTTGACAAATAAATAAAGTTCGGGGCACTGTTTCTGTGACAGGAATGGCATAATGCGCATGAATTTAGAAAAAAGTAAAGAAAAAATGGGATGTTGCACAAAAATATGGAGTGCCGTTAGTTGAAAACGACAAATCTGTAAATTACTTCAGAAAAATCTAAATTATTTATTGACATAACCCCACCTGAGACATTATGATGTACCTGTGAACAAGAGATACACACTCCACACAAACACTTAAACTTTCGTAAGGAGGAAACAAAATGAAAAAGAAACTGATCAGCTCAATAATGAGCGTGGCAATGGCAGCAAGTCTTCTCGCCGGATGTGGTTCAGCTTCAGGAACTCCGGAGAGCACAGGCTCATCTGATGGCGGCAACACTGAGGCAACAGAGTCAGGAGAGGCTGCAGCGGAAGAGACTCCCAATTCAACATTTGGTGATGCAAACGGAACTCACCTTGAGATGTGGACATTCGTAGAGCTCCACGGCCAGCACTACCAGGACATGGCTGAGATATGGAACGAGCAGAACCCTGATCGTACAATTGAGATCACCTGTACAACATATCCCTACGGCGACATGCATACCAAGCTCCTCACATCACTTGAGGCAGGCACAGGTGCTCCTGATATCTGCGACGTAGAGGTTGGACAGTTCCCCAACGTTGTAGCAGGCCTTGACCAGTGGCTTGTTCCCCTTGATGACTACGCCAAGGATTATATGCCCACCATGGTTCCTGCAAGAATGCAGACTTACCAGGGCGAGGACGGACATTACTATGGAGCACCTTACCACGTAGGTGCAGCAGCAATGTACTACAACGTAGCTGCCATGTCAGAGGCTATGGGCCTTTCACAGGAAGATGTAATCGCTAAGATCGATGGTGTCAAGACCTGGTCTGATTATGAGACACTTGGAAAAGAATATCTGACAGCTTTAGGCGATGACAGCAAGCACTTCACATCAGTTGATACAGGCGGAACAGACTGGCTGTGGCTTGCAATGGCAGAGTACGGCGATGACTGGACAGGCGGATTTGATAATCCTGCAAACTGCAAGCTTGAATCAGTAAGCAAGATGCTCAAGATGCAGCAGGGATGGCTCAAGGATGGTTTTGCCGAGATCTCACCTGACGGACATGTAGACTGTGAGGCAGGTTTCCAGAACATCATGGACCGCAACATCGTTTCCTTCCCTAAGGCACTCTGGTATATGAGCCGTTTCACAAACTACATGCCTGAGGAAAAGGGCAACTGGTACATAGCTAAGTGTCCTGTATTTGAGGATGGTCAGAAGTGCTCAGTTGGTATCGGCGGTACAGGAACAGTTGTTACACAGCAGTCTCAGAACAAAGAGCTTGCAGCAGAATTCCTCTGCTGGGCCAAGATGTCAGACGAGGGTGAGCAGCACATCTGGGATAAGCTCGGATTTGACGTATGTAACACAGCTATGTGGACAAAGGATTCAATTGCACACGATGACAACAACCAGTACAATGCATTCTTTATCAACTATCCATATGATGTCCTCAACGATATCGGAATGGACAACATTGGCAAGATCTCAGTTGTGAAGATCAGCCCTACGATCAACGAGTATGTCTGCACAACAACACTCAACCAGGTGCTTGAGGATCCTGATTACAGCGTTGACGATTCACTTCAGGAGCTGCAGGATGCGGTAGATATGGAGCAGTAATTCGCAACACGCTTTGTGGCAAATTAAATTATTGGGGGGGATGCCGGATCAGTACGGTATCCCCTTTGAATTAAGATTCTTTATGAAGGAGTAGAAGATGAAGGGTAAGAATTTCTTATATTCACAGAAGGTTGCCCCATACGTATTTGTACTGCCGTTTATTCTGAGCTTTGCTTTTTTCTGGGTTTATCCCCTTATTACGGCATTCACAATGAGTTTCCAGGACATAGGGGCTATTAAGACAGACTGGGTTGGTTTTGCAAACTATACAAAGCTCCTCAAGGATAAGGTTTTCATGATCGCGGTTGCAAACAGCACAAAGTACATGTTCTTTACACTTGTGCTTCTCATTCCGTTCCCAATGCTCTTTGCAGTACTTATGGATTCCAACATCGTAAAGGCAAAGGGCGTATGGAAGGCAGTTCTCTACATGCCGGCGCTTACGTCAGTAGTTATTTCAGGTACTCTTTTCAGACTCATGTTCTCTGAGTATAAGACAGGACAGATGAACCTGATAACACAGGCATTTGGGCTTGGAACCTACAAATGGCTCAAGAACGGCTGGTCCGGAATGCTTGCTCTTCTTGTACTTGCATGCTGGAGATGGACCGGTGTAAATATGCTCTACTTCATATCCGGACTTAAGAGTATCGACAGTTCACTCTATGAGGCGGCAGACATAGACGGAGCATCACCTGTTCAGAAGTTCTTATATGTGACACTTCCTCTTCTGAAGCCTACAACAATTTACGTGCTCACAATATCGGTATATGCAGGACTTTCAATGTTCCTGGAATCCTACATGTTATGGGCAGGAAACTCATCACCGAACAACATCGGACTTACAATAGTCGGTTATCTTTACAAACGTGGTATTGAAAAGAATGACATGGGTTATGCCTGCGCAGTTGGCGTGGTTCTGCTTATAGTAGCGCTCATCATCAATTTTGCACAGCTGATCCTCAACGGAACATTTAAGAAGGAGGAAGATTGATCATGGAAAAAAATAAGCAAAGAGATCTTTCTCACACACCAAGTCATATCGTGGCAACAGTTCTTGGAACAGGCTTTTTCCTGATACTCAGTGCAATAATCTGTTTCCCGGTTTTTGCGGGCCTTTTGGCATCCTTCAGACCCGGAACTGAGCTTATCAGAAGGGGGCTTGCTCTCGATCTTGATGTATCAACCATGACTCTGGATAACTACATATATCTGTTTGGCGGCAACCAGGACAGCAAAAAGTACTTCATGTGGTACAAGAACTCGCTTATCATCACATTTCTTTCGGTGCTTCTGACACTGCTTATATGCTACTTTGTTGCCTACGGACTTACGATGTACAAGTTCAAACTCCAGAATTTCCTCTTTACACTGGTTCTTGCAACAATGATGGTACCCTTTGAGATCCTTATGCTTCCTATGTACAAGGAGATAATCGCATTCGGACTAATCGATACCTATACCGGTGTCATCATCACCGGCTTGTGCAGCGCGTCGACCATATTCTTCTTCAGACAGTATATGATGGGACTGCCCAAGGACCTTCTGAGTGCAGCCAGGATTGACGGAGCAAACGAGTACTACATTTCTGTAGCCATCATTATGCCTCTTGTAAAGCCTGCGTTTGCATCTATGGGTATCCTGTGCGCGATGGGTTCATGGAATGCCATCCTGTGGCCGCTGCTCGTACTTAAGGGAGCAGAGAAGTTTACTCTTCCTATAGGTCTTAACACGCTGCTTACTCCTTACGGAAATAACTATGATGTACTTATTGCCGGATCAATGTTTGGAATTCTTCCTATATTCATAATCTTCCTGATCTTCCAGAAATACATCATTGACGGTATGACAGCAGGTGCCGTGAAGGGATGATTTAAGAGGTGGGTTTTAAACTATGAATACAACAAAAACACTTAAATATAATGAACCGTGGATCATGCAGAGGGCAGATCCATATGTATACAGGCATACTGATGGAAATTACTATTTCACCGCATCAGTTCCTGCCTACGACGGCATCGTGCTAAGAAGGGCTGAAAGCCTTGCTGCGCTTGCCGATGCGCCGGAGACGGAAATCTGGCACAAGCATGAAAAGGGGCCTATGAGCATACACATCTGGGCCCCGGAGCTTCATTATCTTGAGGGCGCCTGGTACATATATTATGCCGGCGGGGATAAGGATGCTATCTGGGATATCAGACCATACGTCCTTAAGTGTGAGGACGAGGACCCGATCACCGGGAAGTGGACTGAGCTTGGCAAGATGAAAAGAGCTGAAGACGACGAATTCTCTTTTGAAGCCTTTTCTCTGGATGCCACTGTATTTGAAAACAGGGGCTCGCACTACTATGTATGGGCTGAAAAGGTCGGTGTGGGAAAGCAGATAAGCAATCTCTACATAGCCAGAATGGCTGCTCCGGATAAGCTTGAGACTGTGCAGGTAATGCTCACGACTCCTGATTACGACTGGGAGAGGGTCGGCTTCTGGGTAAATGAAGGTCCGGCTGTAATAAAGCGCGGCGGAAAGATATTCCTTACTTATTCTGCGAGTGAGACAGGAAAGCCCTACTGTATGGGCATGCTCACTGCTGACGAGGATTCCGACCTTCTTGATCCAAGGTCCTGGGTAAAAGAGAGATATCCTGTGCTTAAGTCTGATGAAAAGCTCGGGATATTCGGACCGGGGCACAACTCTTTTACCGTAGACGAAGAGGGCAATGATATATGCGTATATCACGCCAGAAACGAAGAGGAGATTACAGGTGATCCGCTTTATAATCCCAATCGCCATGCTCAGCTCATGAAGGTGAAATGGGATGAAGAGGGCAGACCGGTATTTTCATACGACTGATTAGTTACACTTAATGATTGCAAAGGCAGAATTTAGAGTAACTGCATATACCGCGGAGACGAATTTCAGTCGGCAAATGATTTCGTTCGCGGGTATAAAGCCGGAAAGGAAGTATTATCCCAATGGGTATGAGAGTTTTGAAAAGAATAGTGCCTGCTATAGCGGCCACAGCAATGACTGCGGCCCTGATAGCAGGGTGCGGCATGGGAAATTCAGCTCCGTCTGTACTTCCCGATGAGATGGATCTTGCAGATATAAAGAA
>JAILJR010000114.1 GCA_024694565.1 Butyrivibrio sp.
ACATTGCCAAGGTTGTGGCAGGACACAAAGAGATCCTTCAGATGCACGGCTTTTTTATTGACTTCGACAAGAAGGACATCCGCTTCGATCTGGTTCTGGACTTTGTCCCCAACATGCATGAAATTTTCAAGACCACTATACAGGAGATTCAGCAGCTTTACCCCGACTACCGCATAGCTGCCAACATGGATGTAAGCTACAGCGACTAAGGACACACTTTGTAGATTTTTCGGCGGCTTTTTCTTTAATACCACAACGGCTCTAGTGCAAATATGTTAAAATAAACATATATAGGCTATTTTTTTGACATTGTTAATCTATTTCTTTTCGGAGATAAGAAGATGAAGAAAAAAAGCATTACTGCAGGACTCCTGACCTTTGTGATTTTTCTGATAATCACGACTGTGATCGCAATTATCTATATTACCGGTGCGGCCAATTCCAGGAGGGAGAGAGCTGAATTCATAGCAGAATCTGTTGGAAACCGGATTCAGGCTGAGATCCAGAGTAGAGAGTATATCACCAGAATGTTGGAGATTCAGGTATCAAGCAGTGCAGGCGGGATTACCCCGGAGAGCTTTCAGGTGACTGCGGATGCTGTGTTTAATGACTTCCTTGATATCGTTGATATCACACTGGCTCCGGGAGGAATTGTAAGCTATAGATATCCCCTTGGCGGAAACGGAATGGCAGAGAGGGAGAGCCTCTTAGAGGATGGTGCCCAGGGAGTTTATTCCGACTACAGTAAGATGTCCGGTGTTTCTGTGATCATGGCACCTGTTACACTCCCAACAGGGGAGTACAGCATTATAATCAGAAAGCCTATTTATACAGGAGATGAGGTCTCAGATGAGAACTTCTGGGGCTTTGCCTCAGTAACTCTTAAGCTTTCAGACTTTCTTTCGGCAGTTGATATTAAGGGCCTTGCTGAAGGTGGCTATGAGTATAAGCTTATCGACCACAACCCTATTACCGGAGAAAAACGTGTTATCATGGAGTATTCCGAGAAGGAACTTGCTGCGCCTGTTGAGGCCATGATCAGCACTGTTGGTGGCGGATACTGGACAATTGCCATTTCTCCCATGAACAACTGGATGAACCTGTATGAGATCATCGGTTCACTTATTATAGCCATCATTATCAGTACGCTGGCTGCTTTGTTTATGGTAGCGTATATGTCCATGAAGGCCAATGCCAAGGAACTGGAGATACTTTCCTACAGGGATGCGCTTACAAACCTCAACAATCCGCGAAGCTACCAAGAGCATATGCAGGAGCTTAGCAAGAAGAAACTCCCCTATGGTCTTATATTCATGGATTTAAATGACTTCAAGCAGGTTAACGATACCTATGGCCATGAAGCCGGAGATGCTCTCCTTAATATTGTGGCAAAGAGGCTTCAGAACAGTATCAGAGAAAAAGACAGGGCATTCCGTATCGGTGGTGACGAATTCGTTGTAGTTATCCACGGTACACATGATAAGAAGTTCTATGAGGGTGTCATCGCCAGAATGAGACAGAACGTTGCCCGTGATGTAACGCTCAGTAACGTTACCCTCAAGGTTTCCATCAGTGCGGGCTATGCAAGATGCCCTGAGGACGGAACCAAGTTTGAAGATGTAGTAAAGAAGGCGGATGACGCAATGTACTATAACAAGAGGATGTTTAAATCCAAAAGACAGCAGGCTGGTAAGGACGGGGAATCCCAGCGCTGAGATGGAGAGAGTAGGTAATGGCGGGAGGAAATTTTGACACAATCAACAGGATCTTTGATACCTTCGCGGTAACGTCAAGGAGCCGATATGTCTACGTCTACGACATGGAGAGGAACATATCAAGGTGGTCTGCCAATGCAGTGGACTACTTTGGTCTTGCAGGGGAGTATATCTATAACGCTTCCTCTGTATGGGAGACCAGGATCCATCCGGATGACAGAGACAAATATGTAGAGTATCTGGGAGTTGTTTTTTCGGGGGAAAAGACAGATCCCACTTTCGAGTACAGAGCTAAGAATAAAAACGGAGAATATGTGATCTGCTCCTGCAGGGGAGTGGTGATCAAGGACTATGCGGGAAAGCCTGTTTTCTATGCATGCTCTATCATCAATAAGGGTATTGTAGACAACAATGATCCCATAACTCTTTTGCCTAACCAGTACGAGATGCTCAATTACATGAGGCAGCTCAAAGCCCGGCTTAAGCAGTATTCCATTCTCCTTATCAACTATATTGATTTTGGTGATGTGAACAGGCGCTTTGGCTATATGACCGGTAACAATATCCTAAGGTCCACAGCCACAAGGCTTGTGCAGGAGGGAAGGAATCTTGGCAGAGCCTTCAGGGGTGATGGAACCACCCTTGCCTTTATTTCCGACAGTATGACCATAGATGATATCAAGAAGTTCTATGGCAGAATGAGGGCTTTTGCAAGGGAGTCACTCCTTGTTAATGACAGCAAGATCGGAGCAGAGCTGGCAGGTGGTGTTATAGTTGCAACGGACCACAACGTGGATGAACATTCCATCTATACCAGTGCCAAATATGCTCTTGACTATTCCAAGACCCAGAAGCATGGAAATCTTATCATCTTCCACAATGATGAGCTTGATAACAACAAGAGCAGTCTGGAGCTTGTGGATGCAGTGAGAAAGAGCGTGCTGAATGGCTTTGAGGGCTTTTACCTCGAGTATCAGCCGGTGGTGTCTGCTGCAAACGGGCGACTTGTGGGAATGGATGTGCTGCTTCGCTGGCGCAAGGCCCCCTACGGCAGTGTGTCACCTGCGGAGTTTGTTCCCTGGCTTGAGCAGGATCCGGTTTTTTACACCCTTGGGAACTGGGTTCTTGAGAGCGCCCTCAAGGATGCGCTGGAGATAAGAAAGACCATCAGGGATTTCTATCTGAGAGTGAACCTGGCCTTTATGCAGCTTGAGAGATCTGAGTTCAGAACAACACTCCTTGAGCTCCTCAGAAGGACAGGGTATCCCGCTACAGGACTCTGCCTTGAGATCACTTCGGGCAGCAGGCAGCTCTCCATGGAGCACCTGAAGAGCCAGATCGAGTTCCTCAAATCCTGCGGGGTAAGGGTGGGTCTTGACTGTGTTGACTTTGCCTCACTTGATTTTGTGCGGCACCTGCCTATAGATCTGGTGAACTTAAGTCCATCACTTACGGGAAATATCGCCGACAATCTGACGGTTAAATATACAATAGAGGCCATAACCTCTTTTACCCACCGGCTCGGGATCAGGACGTGCTTTACGGGGGTTGAGGATGAGGCTACCGCAAGCATAGCACGGCAGTATCCGATATCCGATATCATGGGTTACTACTACGGGAGGCCTGCGAGGATAGAGGATTTTAAGAAGCTTTCGTTTTTTACACAGCAATGACAGACTACTTGATCGAGGAGACGAAGGAATGAGCAGGACTTTTCGCTATATACAAAATGATGAAGTGCTTAAGACCTTTTGCAATGTCAGAGATACCATACTGAGCGAGAGGCCTCTTATCATAGCGCGGCATGGTGATTATATACTGATGCTCAGCAAGGATTCGGATGACATCATGGTGCTCACCACTGAGAATACCGAGAGGGGCATGGTGGTTGCGAAAAGACAGTACAATATAGGCGAGACCACTCCCGAGCTTGTGGGGAGAGGAGTGCGTCATGCAATACAGAAGATGTCGGAGCTGTCAGATGCTGATGTCAACAGAAAGCGGCTCCAGATCTGGAAGTGGTATCTTCTCGACTGGCAGAAGGAAAACGCCGGGAGCAAGGATGATTTTGTCAGGAAGGAAATCTCCTGGACAGACGACCAGCCTGATGGCAACAGTGAACTGATGGATATGGAGGCATATCTGCATGGCGAGTATCTGAACATGGGCAATACTCTTTCGATTATAGAAAAGTACCTGGCAGATGACGAAAAGCACCGCGAGCTCTTCAAGAAGTTTGCAGTGGCTGACATCATGGAAATGACCAGCGAGGACACCAGGGACAGATCGCTTGAGGGAACTGAGAAGAAGCGCCTTGAGGATGGCATGAAAAAACACACCTACAGGTTTACTGTCACTGTTGAGGCCACTGACAAGGAACATGCAAGGCAGGCACTTTTAAGTTATCTTGCAGGAGATGACAGGATCAAAATTCAAAAATAAATGGCGGGCAAATGTGCCTTTTTAGAGCTGTTTTCTAATTTTGGGCTTTTCTTTAAAATTCGAAATAAAATTTCATAAAAATTTAATGATTTAGTGAACAAAAGTATCTTGACTTCTCTATCTTTTTAGTAGGTAATGGTATATAATGTATCTATTAGATGAAATTTTGTTGTGAAACCACAATAGGTTGAGGGGCCTATTATTTTCACAAGCCACTTCATCTAAAATTTTATTTCTTATGAGATGGAGGAGATGAATATGAGACGTTCCGCAAAATCAAGACAGCAGGTTAGCCAGGGCACTATTGCAATCATGTCAGATGCCACCAAGGCTAAGGAGCAGAACCTATCATACGGCAAGTTTAAGGCACTGGACCTTTTAGGAGCCGGAAGTATGCTGAATCAGGAAACAGATACAGAGTCTGAATACACAGTGCACAATGCCACTTTGGTTCGCAGAAATGTTCAGACCTCTGAGAAAAAATCGGTTGCTTTCGTTAAGATAAGAGCATAAGATTAAAATATAATTGAATATGGTAATTAAAGGATATGCATATTAGCATATCCTTTTCTTTTACTTAGGGGTACGACTATAGAGGAGGTAGACTACAGATGGATGTACAAAAACTGGTTTCAGAGATGACACTAAAGGAGAAGGCATCGCTTCTTTCGGGAGCGGATTTCTGGCACACCAAGGCAGTTGAACGGCTTGGCCTTCCTGAATTTATGATGTGCGACGGCCCAAACGGCCTTCGAAAGCAGGATGGTGAGTCGGATCACTTAGGGCTCTTTACGAGCATCAGCACAGTGTGCTATCCAACTGCCAGCGCTGTTGCTTCAAGCTGGGATGAGGAGATGGCAGACAAGCTTGGACAGATGCTGGGCGATGAGTGCCTGCGCGAAGACGTCAGCATGCTCCTTGGCCCGGGACTTAACATGAAAAGGAGTCCCGTCTGCGGAAGAAATTTTGAGTATTATTCTGAGGACCCGTTCCTTGCGGGAAAGATTGCAGCTGCATATATAAAGGGTGTGCAGTCAAAGGGCGTAGCCGCCTGTCCCAAGCATTTTGCAGCCAACAATCAGGAATACAGGAGGATGTCCGGCAACTCCGTCGTCGATGAGAGAACGCTGCACGAGATATATCTTCAGGCCTTCGAGATGGCGGTAAAAGAGGCAAAGCCCAAGTCGATCATGTGTGCCTACAACATGCTGAACGGCACTTACCTCTCCGAGAATAAATATATGCTCACAGAAGTTCTAAGGGACAAGTGGGGGTTTGACGGCTTTGTTGTGACCGACTGGAGCGCAGGCAAGGATGCTGTAAAAGGAGTTGAGGCGGGCCTTGACCTTGTTATGCCCGGAGGACCAAAGGACCACGAGGAGGCTGTCATCAGGGCAGTAGAGTCAGGCGTGCTTGACGAAGCGAAGGTTGACAGGGCAGTCATCAATATCCTTAATGCCTTTAACTGGACACTGGAAAATAAGCTGTCAGGAAACAGACCTTCCGATGAGACAACGAGAAAAGCAGACTACAAATTTGCAAGAGAGCTGGCGGAGAACAGTGCAGTTCTTTTGAAAAACAACAGAGTCCTTCCGATAAGGAGCGACAGGAAGGTTCTCTTTGTCGGAGAATTTGCCAAAAAGCCAAGATATCAGGGATCGGGCTCATCACATATAAACAGTGCTTTTGTTTCAAACGCTTTTGATGCAGCGGCAGACAGGAATATCTCTTTTGTACAGGGGTATGACACCGGGGAGAAGGATCTTAAGAGAATAGCCATGCTGCGTGAGGAGGCGGTTGAGGCAGCGGAAAAGGCAGATATTATAGTCATATTTGCCGGACTTCCCGCATCCTATGAGTCCGAGGGCTTTGACAGGACAAACATCAATCTGCCCACAGATCAGGATAAGCTGATAGAAGAGCTCACTCACCTTGGAAAAAAGACAGTGGTGGTAATGCACAACGGAGCGCCGGTGGCAATGCCCTGGATCGACCGCGTGGATGCCGTTCTTGATATGTTTCTTGCCGGAGACGGAGTGGGAGAAGCGACGGTGCGGCTTCTTTACGGAGAGGCAAATCCTTCGGGCAAGCTCTCAGAGTCATATCCGTACAAGCTATCTGACAACCCGAGCTACCTGAATTTCCCCGGTGAAGCAGGCAATCCCGTCTATGCTGAGGGCGTGTTCATTGGATACAGGTACTATGAAAAGAAGCACATGCCGGTTCTTTTCCCGTTCGGACATGGACTGTCCTACACAGAGTTCGAGTACTCAGACCTTGAGATAAGCAGCGACAGGATCACGGATGAGGACACGGTCACAGTAAGCATAGATGTGTGGAATGTCGGAAGGTACCCGGGCAAGGAGGTTGTGCAGCTGTATGTGGGTGACAACGAAAGCCGCGCAAACAGGCCACTCAAGGAGCTTAAGGCCTTCAAGAAGATCGAGCTTAAGCCGGAGGAGAAGGAGACTGTAACCTTTACTTTAGACAAGAGAGCATTTTCCTACTACGACGAAAGAATACACGACTTCAGGGTAGAGAGCGGCGATTTTACCATCATGGTTGGAGCATCCTCAAGTGATATCAGGCACGCTGCCTCAATATATGTGGAGGGCTCAACAGATATACCGCTGACTGTCACAGAGAGAACAGCCATTGCCGATATCCTGGAGACCAAAAAAGGTAAAAAGGTCCTTGGACCGATCATTAAAAAGACTTTGGAGGATCACAAAAATGAGTCTGTCGATGAAGATGCAATGGGAGAGGGCGGAAACGAGATGTTTGAGAGAATGGTCCTCGAGATGCCGCTGTTATCCCTTGTGAGCTTCGACATCATGACCAAAGAGGAAACAGATAAGCTGGTGAAAAAACTAAACCGATGATGTGACGGTAGTTGAACCGGATTGGTAAATGGATATATAAGAACGGATGCTGAACTGATTAGTTCAGCATCCGTTTTAAATTTTACCGGCCGGCTCATTTATGATGTTGACTCAATCCGGTTTGTTTTATTTCCGGATGGAGCTCTTTCTGTATATGATATCTGTTCGTGAAGGACCGTTGCTGACCATAGTGATGGGGTAGCCGATGTGCTTCTCGATGAACTCGATGTAGTTGCGGCAGTTCTCGGGGAGCTCCTCGTAGTTCTTTATACCCCTGATGTCGCATTTCCAGCCGGGAAGAGTTTCGTAAACCGGCTTTGCCTTCTCGAGAAGGTGTGTGACAGGAAACTCTGTTGTGACCTCTCCGTCGATGTCGTAGCCGACACATACAGGAATTTCGTCAAGGTATCCAAGTACGTCAAGGACAGTGAAAGCAACGTCCGTTGTTCCCTGAAGCCTGCAGCCATATTTGCTTGCAACGCAGTCGTACCAGCCGACACGCCTTGGCCTTCCGGTTGTTGCACCATACTCACCGCCGTCACCTCCGCGGTTTCGAAGTTCATCTGCCTCATCGCCAAAGAGCTCTGACACAAATGCACCTGCGCCAACTGCTGAAGAGTAAGCCTTTGAAACTGTGATGATCTGTCTGATCTCATAGGGAGGAATGCCTGCTCCTATGGCGCCGTAGGCTGCAAGGGGAGAGGAGCTTGTGACCATCGGGTAGATACCGTGATCGGGATCCTTCATGGTGCCGAGCTGACCCTCTAAAAGGATGGTCTTTCCCTCTTTGATCGCCTGCTCAAGATAAAGAGCAACATTTCCTACATACTCTTTTACCTCGTCGCGCCACTTGATGATCTGCTCAAAGAGCGCTTTCTGATCTATCGGGTCTGAGTGGTAAAGGTTTACAAGGAGCACATCCTTGACCTCGGCAATTCTTGCAATCTTTTCCTTTATCACAGCATCATCCTGGAAGAACTCATTTATCTGCCAGCCTATCTTGGCAAATTTGTCTGAATAAAAAGGAGCGATGCCGGACTTGGTTGAACCGAAGGACTTGCCTGCCAGCCTTGCTTCTTCAAGTGTGTCAAAGAGAACGTGATAGGGCATCATGACCTGAACCCTGTCGGATATCATAATCTGCGGCTTCGGAACTCCCTTGGATGTTATCTCGTTAAGCTCGTTCATGAACTTGGTGATATCAAATGCCACGCCATTGCCGATGATGTTCATGATGTTCTGATGAAAAACACCTGAGGGCATGGTGTGGAGGGCAAACTTGCCATAGTCGTTTACAATCGTGTGTCCTGCATTGGCGCCTCCCTGAAAGCGGATGACAACGTCTGCGTTATCGGCAAGAGTGTCAGTGATCTTGCCCTTTCCTTCATCACCCCAGTTGGCACCTACAACAGCCTTAACCATATTTACCTCCTAAAAAAATAATAGTTTTTGATTTCAAAATGAAAAAGATGCCTCATAAAATCGGAGACAAAATTTTTTGCCGGTAAATAACCCGCACTAATGAGTTTAACTCAAATGCCGGCATAAGTAAAACGTATATTTTTATAATGTATAAATATAATGTGTGTTTTTCTTAATTTTATATAAAATTATACAGTTTTATGTTCTTTTTATCGGATTTCCGTTTAGAATATAAAGTACAGGTCGGTTTGTTTTAGTTATCAGGAGGTTGATATGGTCAATAATAATGCTGTAAGCGGCGAATTTGCACAGGATGGGTTTAAAAAACTGTCAGTATCCGAGAAATTCAGGAAGGTTTTCAATAAGTTCAGGAATAATCTCATCATCATCTTTGCTGTAATCTTCATCATTGATCTGGTTTCAGTCTTTAATCTTCACAACATTTACTCGGTCTACTATGAGCAGAATACGCAGCAGGGAGAGATCAGGATCACTATCCAGGCCCTTGCAAAGTATTATCTGTGGGCAATGAATGCATCAGATCCGGCAGACAGGGCAGAGCAGCTTAAGGGAGTTGATGAGAAGATCGCTGAGCTGAACTCAGGACTTGATGCTCTGAGCAAGTACTACAGCGGTGATCTGTCGGCAACATATCAGCATATCAGCAACATCGACAGAGCAGATGACAATATGATGGCACTTTTTGACTCGGGAGCTTCCCACGAGGAGATTTATGCGTACTATGTCAATACGGTCAACGAGGCAATAAAGGTTGTTGTCCAGGATTTCAAGCAGATAGGCATAAGTGCCAGAGAGCAGGCCGGAAATGCATACAGGATTTCGATAATTACAGTTTCAGTCATGACCCTTATCTCACTTGCAATCGTTGTTTATGCACTTATTTATTCAAAGAATGCAAGAAAAGCACTTACAGGCAGTATCCTCGGGCCAATTGAGGCAATTTCAAACGCTGCTGACGACATGTCCAAAGGAAAGCTTGAGCTTACTATTGAGACAGATTCCATGGATGAACTGGGCAAGCTTGCAAAGGACCTTCAGGGATCAACAGATGTCATAAAGAGAATCGTTCTGGATATAGATGAGTCACTGGAAAGAATGTCAGTAGGAGATTTCACAAGGGGATCACACCACGAGAATCTGTATATTGGCGATTACGAGACTATAAAGAATGCTCTTTCGGATATAGCAAAGAATCTTTCGGAAACACTTCTGGAAGTAAGAAATTCATCCTCCCAGGTATCACAGGGTGCAAGCAATATGTCACAGGGCGCAACTGATCTGGCAGAGGGAGCAACTGACCAGGCTGCGGCAGTTGAGGAGCTCACGGCAAGCGTCAACTCCATCACTGATCAGACCAGACAGCTTGCGGATGTGGCAGACAGAAGCAAGACCATGGCTACATCGGTCCGCGACAATGCAGAGAAGGCAGCAAGAAAGATGCATCTTGTCACCGATGCCATGACAAGGATAACCGAGGCGTCAGCTGAGATCGAGCAGGTAACAAACTCCATAGAGGCCATTGCAAAACAGACATCACTCCTTGCCCTCAATGCTTCAATCGAGGCTGCAAGAGCCGGAGAGACAGGAAAGGGCTTTGCAGTCGTTGCAGACCAGATCGGAAAGCTTGCAGACCAGTCCTCAGAGGCAGCTAAGAATACGCATCAGCTGATCGCTGACACAATGGATGAGATCAACAACGGTAACTCTGTAGTGGCAGAGACTACGGAGGCTCTTGACGAGATGCATCACAGCGTAGAAGAGATCACGGAAATGATCATCGAGACAGGAGATCTGGCAAGTCAGCAGGCTCAGAGCATGGAGGAGATCGACAAGGGTATCGAGATGATCTCCAACGTAGTGCAGAGCAACTCAGCGACAGCCCAGGAGTCAAGCGCAGTTTCCATCGAGCTCTCAGAGCAGTCCGAGTCCCTCAACAGACTGATCGGGCAGTTCACTATCAGTGGTTAAAAAAGAAAACAAAAGTCGTCAGGCAACAGTACACCGCCCGGTTCAGGAGGTACTTCTGCATGGCGGCTTTTTCTATGTATAATATGAGCCGGCCGACAAAAGCTCGCCCGTCCGGCTCCGGCTGTACAATATGCATAACCCCGGAGCCGCTCGGTGTCTTTTAGCCTCAACATCATTTTATTGGCAGCTTGTGAAATGACAGGGTTTAGTGTATGATAGGGAATATTTGAAGGTAGGAAGGCAGATTTTATGAGCGGAGAAGAAAATGTGAGAACGCCAGCGTATAAGAGGGTGCTGGCGATCCTTGGAATAGTTTTGCTTGTGGGCATGTATCTGGTGCTTCTGTATGAAGCTGTCACCGGGTCGCCTGATACGTTTAATGTGTTTATCGGGTGTGCCGCAGCGACGGTGGCTGTTCCTATTGTTCTGTGGCTACTCATCTGGACTATCGGAGCTATTACAGGAAAAGATACAATAGCATCGCCGCGGCATGGGATGAACGATAAAGAGAGTCAGAGGAATGTAAGTAAGAGGAGTGGAGACAATGATTAAAACAGAAGCGATCAATACTGTGGTCTTTGATATAGGAAATGTGCTTACGGATTTCGGATGGGAGCCCTTCCTCAGAAGAAAGGGCTTTGACGACGAAATGGTTGAGAGGATTGGGAATGCAACAACGAGGTCAGCGACATGGAATGAATTAGACAGAGGCGTTCTGACGACGCAGGAGATAATTGACGGATTTGTTGCCAATGACCCCGGAATTGAAAAAGAGATACGTTATGCCTTTTCAGATCTTTCGGGAATTCTTGTGGCAAGAGAGCGCACTGTTCCCTGGATCAGGGCACTAAAGGCAGCAGGCTACAAGGTTCTGGTTCTATCCAATTACAGCAAACAGGCAGAAGAGGCATGCCCCGAAGCCATTGCCTTCCTCTCTGAAGTGGACGGCGGGATTCTCAGCTACAAGGAGAAGGTGATAAAGCCTGATCCGGAGATCTATAAACGTCTCTGCGAGCGCTACGACCTTATTCCGGAGAGAACGGTCTTCATAGATGACACGGAAAGAAACATAATCGCCGCCCGGAATCTCGGCTGGCACGGTATCGTATTCAAAAACTACGAACAGGTGGAGAGTGAGCTTAGGAGCATGGGAGTAGATTACTGACATTGGGACTTGGCCCCGGAGCAGGGTTGGCTATGTTGTAAAAAAAATCAGCCCTGCAGATATATGTCTGCAGGGCTGAAACAGTCTTAGAACAGAAGCTTTTCAACCTCTTCCTTAAGAGCCTGTTTCTGATCGCTTACAAGGAGCAGCCTGTTGTATCTGTAATAGGCATCGTTTCCTGTTTCCCTTACAAATTTAAGGCTGTGGTAGGCGCCGGATAGCTCAGTCAGGAAGATTACCATTTCCTGGCTTCCGCTCATCAGGTCTCCGCTTCCGAAGGTCTCATCAAGGAAGGCGAAGGCATTTGTAAGATGCGCATCTGTGAGTCTGATATCTTTCTGACGGGAGGATTCCCTCTCTTTAAACCATTCCTTCGCAAGCTCAAATGAATTATCTCCATCGCCACGGATTTTTAAGCTTTCAGCGCAGCCGCGGAGCGCTGCAACTGCTTTCCTTCTGTTTCGCTCATCTTCACGGGACAGAAGACCGGCAGCAGCCTTCTCGGAAGTTTCCTGCTCAATCTGTGCCGCGCGATCAAGGAGCCACCCTGAAGGAAGGTGTTTATCGGAAGAAGAACCATTATTCAGTGCAAAATGAGAAGGCCCCCCGGATGGAACACTATCGCCATTCCCTTCAGTCTGAGAATTTTGTGAAGAGAGCGCAGATTTTAGCTCATTTTCAGAAGAGGTGGATGCGTTGTTATACTCACCCTGTGCATCGAGATATGTGCCAAGCTTTTTTATCTCTTCGAATACAATCTTTTGCTGTGCCTTGGCACCTGCATATTTTCTAAACTCCTCCATGAGGCGCTCAACAAGAAGCCCTATTATACTCAGCTTCTCATCGAAGGAGCCGTCTTTCATGCTCTTTTTATCTTCGGGGAATCTGCCGTCAAGGATGTCGGGGATCCTGTATAGCTCATTGTATTTTTTATAAAGCTCATAGTAGGTGGCAAAATCGCGGGCAACCTCCGGGTTCTGCAGGTATTGCACGGTGAGCTTTTCATCGACGGGAATACCCAGCTTTTCATGAACCTTTATGACCCGTGACAGGTCCTCCCAGCCTCTGGCAGTCACAAAGCTTCTGCCTCCAACGTCAGTTTTTATGCTGTAGAAATTGTCCTTCTTTATCTCAAGATAGGCCATTATCACACCGCAGATCCCGGTCTTGTAGGCATAATCCTTCCAGGCATCAAAGTCCTCTTCAATATTTATCTGACGAACTCTGTCGAGGGTTACGATGTCAAATTCCCTGACCGATTTGTTGTACTGCGGCGGGTTTCCGGCAGTGACTATTATGTAACCATCAGGAATCCTGTGGCTTCCGAAGGTCTTGTACTGAAGGAACTGAAGCATGGTGGGAGCAAGTGTCTCAGACACGCAGTTTATTTCATCCAGGAAAAGAATACCCTCCTTCACACCGGTCTTTTCAATCTGCTCGTAGACAGCGCCGATTATCTCGCTCATGGTGTAATCGGTCACAGAGTATTTTTTGCCTCCGTATTCTTTTTCGGAGATCATGGGAAGGCCGATTGCGCTCTGCCTTGTGTGGTGGGTTATTGTGTAGGAGACGAGACCTATGGAGAGCTCATGGGCGATCTGCTCCATTATTGCGGTCTTGCCGATTCCGGGAGGTCCCATAAGAAGGATAGGCCTCTGCCTTTCCTTTGGAATTTCGTATTGTCCGGCATCATCCTTTTCAAGGTAGGCCCTCACTGCGTTTTTTACTTCTTCCTTTGCTTCGTTTATGTTCATTTCTTTTCCTCATATTCTGATAGTATGCGCTGACCGGGCGGGCTTTTGAAGGTCGGCTTACAGTATGACACTGATGTACATATGTGATGAGATGCGACAGTTCCATGATTACTGAAGGAGCACTGCTGAATATGCAGCGACAGTTTCATGATTACTGAAGGAGCACTGCTGAATATGCAGCGACAGTTTCATGGTCACTGTGGGAGCGCTACACATATAGCTTCAGTGCCCAGCTCGGAACCTTTTCATCATTGTAATCTTCATCTTTCAGAAATACAAATGCTGTGTCATAAGAAGTGGGTCTTTCCGGATATTCGCCGTAGCCGTCGGTGAAGTAAACAAGACCTTTGAGGTTTTCAAAATGCTTTGTCCGCAGAAGCTCATCTACCTTGTCAAATACCGGCCTGAAATCCGTTCCGAATCCACCCTCGACGTGAATTCCCTCCGCATATGTTTTCATGTCATCAGCTGAATTAATGGTCTCTATTCTCTGGACCCGGTCATCACATTCAATGATACAGATCCTTGTCTTTTGGAAAAAGGAGTCAGTAGTAAAGAGCATGGCAGCCGTCTCGTCAAGAAATCGCTGTACCAGTTCGTCCTTACAGGAGGCAGAGGTGTCAATCGCGATAACCAGCTCCTTTATCTTTTTGACTTCACGAAATTCATTCTCCTCGATGAGTGGCATGTTGCCGTAGTGCTCAAGGCCAAAAGTGTACATTGCCGGGTCAAAGGTATCCATATCTATCCCGCTTTCCTCGCTTATGATACGAAAGCGGGAGAGAAATTCCTTGTAATCGGTTCGCGAGGTGTTTTGAAGCTTTAATATCCAGGAGAGCTTGCCAAGCCTGTCTGACTTTTCCTTTCCAATCGTCTCGATCTCGGTTTCAAGCCGCTTTGATTCCTTGTCCCAGTCTTTCTCCCTGTCCCGCATGGCTTTTAGACGTCTCGGATTTATGTATTTTTCTCTCTTTTTATTTTCATCTCCTGAAGCTGAAGTGCCCTGTGAAGGTTTATTACTATTATTGTCTTTTTCCCTGTCGCCCTTATCACCGGTGTTGTCCGAAGGTGCGTCCATATCGTCGGGATCGGGCGGGGCAGGTTTGTCTTTTTTGTCATCCTTTTTGTCATCAGAGTCCTGATCTGACAGACGCAGCCAGAAGGAATGGTCGTCAAGTGCAAATTCCCGCTCAAGACTTTCATACAGCAGCTCATCATCGAGGAGACTTCCTAAGGAGAAGTACCGGTAGAGCTTTTCAACGGTGAGAACCCTGAGGTCGCTGCTAAGGCGCTCATACCATTTGTCCCTAAGATCTGACGTCACCCGGCTTATGCTCTGGTAATCAAAGCCATCAAGTATCGACTCAACCACGATATCCGCACACAGATCAAAGAGCCGCTCGTCGTCAAAGCGCTCTGACAGATACATGTGCCTGAAGATACAGTGAAGCAGCATATGCACATAAGTTCGGTTCAGCTTACCCGGCTCCTCGACGAACAGCCTGATCACATAGGAAGGATTAAAACGTATGGCAACTGCATCTGTACCCACAGAGGTTGTGGAAAGATCCATCTCGAAGGAGAGGCTGGATAGAGCAGCTCCCATAAATCGCATATCGATGTAAAGCTCATTCCTTGCTGCACTAAGTACGCGGATTCCTCCCGCTTCCAGCTCCTGTTTAAGGGTGTTTTTTGCTGTGGACATAATTATTTCCTTTTTTTGTGACTGCTTTTTTAAAATTCAAAAGGCTCATCATCAGTATACAAAAATATGTTACAATTCATTGGTACGGATGGCAACTGAATTGTATCCTTTGGGTGGACAATGGATTGGTACTTCCGTCCGGGCGAGTGAGTGCAATTTCAAGCCGGACGCCGAAATGTAACTTCAAGCCGGTCATTGAAGTGAAACTCCCAGCCGGTCATTGAAGTGTAACTCCCAGCCGGTTATTGTAGTGTATAGAGTAATTTCCAGCCAGTCATTGAAGTGTAACTTTCAGCAGGCATTGAAGTGCAACTTCCAGCCGATCATTGTAGTGTATAGAGTAATTTCCAGTCGGTCATTGAAGTGTAACTCCCAGCCGGTTATTGAAGTGTAATTTTCAGCCGGTTATTGAAGTGTAATTTCCAGCCGGTCTTGCGAGCTTTTGTCGGGCAACTCAGAGCATCTTTTTTTACAGAAAAGCCAAATAAGGGTATCTCTTTTTGGAATGAAACATCTGAAACTCTTATTTTGTTCAAAATAGATGCTGATATTTCTTTAAAATCATATTTTTTTCTTGCTCTAAGCATCTTTTTTATCATTATTCCAGATAAAGATGTTGTTTACAGGTCTTCTATCAAGACTTTTTTCAAATAGTGTCCATTTATAATATCTCTTTTTGGTAAAATTCAAAATAAAGATGTACTTCGAAAATTATCGATGCCCGTTTTTGAGAAAAACCGATTTTTGGATGTGTTTAATCTGAACTTCTCGTAAAAGTTGAACTAAATTCCCAGAGCCACATAAACACTAAATTCCCAAAGCCACATAAACATTAAATTCCCAAAGCCACATAAACACTAAATTCCTAAAGTCACATAAACATGAGTCGCCCGACAAAAGCTCACCAGTCCGGCCCCGACTGTGTATATTGTACAATCACTTCGGGCACGCTTTCGCTCCTTTCGCTTCGTAGCGGTACTAAGCTCGAAAAAACCTCGCTAAGTACCGACGAGCTCACAGGGCCTCTCAGCTTCTTGTGCAATATGCACAGCCGGAGCCGGCCTGGTGAGCTTTTGTCGGGCAACTCATAAACATTGAATGCTGATATTCAATTAGTGCAACCTGGTTACAAGATAGAAATTGCCGAAATCTCAGCAATACTCTTGCTTTCACCCGTTTTAGCGTAAAAGCCATGTAAAGTTCAGATTGAAAACAGATTGAAAACAGATTGAAAACAGATTGAACATACAAAATCATAAAAATGGATAATCGCATCACCTCTATATTTTAGAGCACTTACTCTTTTACCTATGCCATCTTTATGTTAGAATCGAGATTCAGATGAATATATGCCTTTGGATCATAGGGCATAATTCTTAATAAATTGGTGTTAGTCATCAAATATGACGTAATTAAATATCAAGAGTTGGCCGGAAAAGGCTTCTCGGTGCTTGCAGGCCGAGTTTTTGCCGGGCCAATCATAACATGGATGAAAGGAAGAGACCGGTCACAGTCGGAACACAAAACAAATAATAACAGCTTCAAATCCGCAGGGAGTTTTTTAGATGCAAGGCGGAAGAAGGAGTCGATGCGTGCATCGGCGCCTGATGCAAAACGCCTGATGCAAAACGCCTGATGCAAAAACGCCTGATGCAAAAACGCCTGAAGAAAAAGCGCCTGAAGAAAAAGCGCCTGAAGAAAAAGCGTCTGAAGAAAAAGCGCCTGAAGAAAAAGTGTCTGAAGAAAAAGCGTCTGAAGAAAAGCGGCAGATTGAAAAATACCGGTGGAATAGTATCGGTTAGTTATTATTTGGTGTACCGGAATGTAACCGGGTTATACGTGATAAAATGAGTGGTAACGGATCATTGGATTTTCTTAATATGATAAAGAACTCAGGTCATTCCGGAAGAGTAAAGCCCGTCGAAATGATAGCTGTCATTGATACTGAGACAAACTGGAATGATGAGGTGATGTCTCTTGGAGTGGCACTGGGTGACGCAAAGACTTATAAATGCCTTGAAAGATATTACTATATCTTTGAACCTGAGTGCAGAAGGGGCGGCATGTATTCAAATGTAATGTACCTTCGGGGTGTCGATGCGATTACCTGTACAAGGGATGAGGCCATGGCTGATATGGAACAGCTTCTCATGGACAAGGGGGTGACAAAGATTTTTGCTTACAATGCAAAATTCGACTACGGACACCTTCCTGAGCTAAGAGGCTTTGAGTGGTACGACATCATGAGGATTGCTGCTTATAAACAGTACAACAAAGCCATTCCCGAGAGCTCGTCGTGCTATAAGACCGGACGCCTTAAGACAAATTACGGCGTAGAGCCGATAATGAAATTGCTCTCCGGTGACAATCGCTACCATGAAGTTCATAATGCAGTGATGGATGCAGTTGACGAGCTTAGAATTGTTGAGCTTCTGAACCTTGACCTAAAGCTTTACGACTGCGCCAGATTGTAGGAATGAGAATTTATTCAGAAATTCCCTATCCGTAAAGAAATAATTGGGACGGTGTACCATTCAGTACACCAAATAATTAATAACCGATACAAATCCACTGATAGTTTTTCCATCTGCCGAGTTGTCATCAGTCGTCGATGCCCGTTTCACCTTCAGGTGAAAGCGTATCTGCCGAAGGCAGATTTCAGAACAATTTTTTCGCAGAAAGGTATCATTTTTTAAGGAGTTAAATTTATGCAAGAAAAAATCAGTAGTACCGGGAGACGGTTGATTGAGCTATTAGTCTTTCTGGTCCTGTTTATGTTTTTATCCAACAATCTGCTGAATGTCCTTAATATAAAGAAGGGCGACGAGGGGCTTTACCCCAGACTCTACAGCGTATACTCCGGACATTACAGAAATGCTGACGTAGTATTTGCAGGAAGCTCTCACGCAGGGCAGATGATAGGACGGCAGCTCTGGAGGGATCACGGGATTGCTGCGTTTACTATCGCTGATGATTCCCAGCCTGTGGATATAATGTACCATCAGATGAAGGAGTACCTGAAATTTCATAAACCAAAGATCTTCCTTGTTGAGACAGCCATCATCCCTGACGACAGTATAGATGAGCCGGACACCGAGTACTCAGGAAGGACGGCCAATGATGCCTACTTCAGGTATTCTTTGAACTACGCCGCGCTGATCGCAGAACAGATAAAAAACTACAACATCCCGATAAAGGATGAGGGGATACAGCTTCTTCTGAAGTGGCCGCTCATGCACGACAGATACAAGAAGCTCACACGTGACGACTATGTGATGGAGCAGCCCTATATCAATACCACCTTTGATCCTCTGTACTCCGTGCCTGACGAGGAGGTGGAAATAGTACCCACGGATGA
Source organism: Butyrivibrio sp. (assembly GCA_024694565.1). GTDB lineage: Bacteria > Bacillota > Clostridia > Lachnospirales > Lachnospiraceae > Butyrivibrio. Next base: position 18,433 of record JAILJR010000114.1, read on the forward strand.
GAGGGCGGAGATCAGCAGTCTTGGAGCAGATTATCTGAACAGGATAATAAGGCTCTGCAGGCAGAACAAGGTTCAGCTGATTCTTTTCCACACCCCATATCCCGCACATGAAGTTTCCATGGCCCAGCAGAATACGCTCTCAGATATTGCGGCAAAAGAGGGAATCCCGTTCCTTGACTTTAACTACCTGCTGGATGAAATCGACTTTAATATTCAGGAGGACCTGGCAAGAGACCTCAACCACCTCAACTACTACGGCTCAAGCAAGGTCACGGGATATATAGGAGACTACCTCAAGGCAAATTATGATCTCGATGATCACAGGAATACCCCCGGTTATGAGGACTGGGATAAAGACTTAAAGGCCTGGGAAAACGCTCCCATAATCCAGGAAATGCGTGAAGTCACGGATATTATGGCCTATTCGGATGTCCTTAAGAAATATGCAAAAGACTATGTGGTCATCATGTCTCTTTGTGGAAATTATCCGATAGGAGAGGAGCCTGTCCGCAGCATGGTAGACAGCGCTGCTCCCGGAACGGACTTTTTTGAAAAGGGCGGAGCTATGGTCATTGACCATGGAGAAATATGTTTTTACTCAGACGGCGCGCCTTTTTATCTGTTTACCCACAAATACGGGGATGCCGATATCGTGGTGGACAGGAAGCTGCCTAATGAGGAGTACGCAGCTCTTTTGCCAAAGGAAAATGACAATGATGGAATTGAGATACGCCTCGATCAGTACGCCAAGGTACTCAACGGAATGAACATCACGGTGTTTGATGATTTCACTGGTGAAGTTATTGATTCAGTGGGTATTGATGTCTATCAGAGTCTCGACACACTATTCAGGACCAAGGTAGTATACGAATAGTTACGCAAAAAATTGGTGTAAGCCAGAAAATGGGCAGGTCTGAGGAACTGTTAAAAATAGTTTTTGCAGATACCACTTCGTTGAACATTTAAGAAACAGCATGAATATCAACGACCCCTTTTTCGCTCTTACACCCAAATAATTTGTCTTGATAAGGATTTGAAAAATGCTGATCTCATACTCACTGCTTTACCCGCTGGTGCTTCTGGCGGTGATTCTCGAATATATAGTTCCCAAAAAGCTTCGTGGAATCCTGATACTTTTTGTCAGCTTTTTGCTTTACTACATGAGCGGAACAAGGGCTGTCTACGTGCTTGTTCTGGCTGGTCTTATCGCCTACCTGGCAGGTCTTTTCATGGAAAAGACAGACTCACAGATGATGAAGAAGACAATACTCATTGGCAGCATAGTGCTATTGCTCGGGCTCCTTATAGCTTTCAAATACGGAGTCGGAGGTCTTGCTGCGCCCCTCGGCCTTTCGTTCTTTTTACTTGAGGCAATTTCTTATGTGGCTGACTGCTACACCGGAAAGATGGAGGCGGAAAAGAATCCTCTGTATGTCTTCATGTTCATTGCCTTTTTTCCAACTCTGACGTCAGGACCAATCGAGAGGGGAAAAAACCTGATCCCTCAGTTCAGAAATATTGAGAGCATGACGAGAAAAGAGCTCTTTGACATAGACAGGCTATGCGACTCGGCGATCATGATAATCTATGGTATGTTTATCAAGTTCGTGCTTGCTGACAGGCTGAGGGTGGTGGTAGATACAGTTTTTGACAAGTACTACAGGTACGGGACGGTTGTCCTTGCCTATTGTGCAGGCCTGTTTTTTATCCAGCTTCTGTGTGATTTCAACGGATATTCGCACATCGCGATAGGCGTTGCGGGGCTGTTCGGGATAAAGCTTGTGGACAACTTCAAGGCACCTTTCCTAAGTGTGAGCGTTACAGAGTTCTGGACCAGATGGCATATATCCCTGAGCTCATGGCTTCGTGACTACATTTACATTCCCCTCGGAGGCAACCGCAAGGGCAAAGTGAGAAAATACATTAATCTCATGATCACCTTCATAGTCAGCGGCCTGTGGCACGGAAACGGGATTTCCTTCGCCATCTGGGGTGGACTCAACGGACTCTATGAAATAGTGGAGGGGCTTCTTTCTGATGCAGGCCTTATCAGAAAAGGAAAACAGAGTCTCCCCTTTGGAAAGAGAACGCTTCGGGCAATTCTGACATTTGCCCTGGTATCCTTTGCCGTAATCTTCTTCAGGGCAGACTCCACAACCCATGCCCTCGGCTACATAAAGCAGATGTTTACCTGCGGTGACTTCTGGCTCCTGTCAGATGCAAGCGGTTACTTCAGGCTTGGGCTTGACGTCCAGGAGGTGATCATTCTTTGCTTTGGCATGCTGATAATGGCAGGAATGGACTTCGTCACCTACAAGTACGATCTTCGAATTGACGAGTGGCTTCAAATTCAGGGCCCTGTCTTTAGAATCGTTTTTGTGCTTGGAATCCTTCTTTACACAATGGTATTTGGAATCTATGGCTCGGGAGTTGATCCAAGCGCATTTTACTATCAGGCATTCTAAGATGTTTAGGTCAAAAGTCACCTGGCGTCTCCATGGCTGTGCAATATGCTCAGCCACGGTAGCCACCAGGTGACTTTTGACCTATACATCATTCTAAGAGTCGCCCGACAAAAGTTCACCAGTCCGGCCCCGGCTGTGCATATTGTACAATCACTTCGGGCACGCTTTCGCTCCTTTTGCTTCGTAGCGGTACTAAGGCACCAAAATACGGTGCCTAAGTACCGACGAGCTCATAGGGCCTCTCAGCCTCCTGTGCAATATGCACAGCCTGAGCCGGCCTGGCGAGCTTTTGTCGGGCAACTCATTCTAAGCTTCCGTCATAATTGCAACGGCTCCCTTGACTGAGGGGGCTTCTGCCTTAACTGGAGGATGTGGCAAAAGGGGCAGAAAGAACAGCA
>JAILJR010000151.1 GCA_024694565.1 Butyrivibrio sp.
GCAGGTCTGTCTTACGTAGTTCATGGTGGTGAAGGGAAGCTCTGTGTAAGAGGCAGAGCAGGTTACATCAAGGGTTGAAGATCCGATTTCTTTACCACGGACACTTGAAAGGACTCTTTTATTGACAGCATCACATGTAAGAACTGAGGGAGACTTGTCATCCTGATAGTCGCAGAAGGTGCATTTTCCGTAGGAGCAGCCAAGAGAGACAAGAAGAACGTTTTCCCTGGGAAGAGAGCTTTTGTCATCAAACTGGTATCGAACAAGATCGTGAATCATATTGTGACCTCAGATATGTTTTCTGACTTATTATCATCATCTTTTTCCAGGAGAATACCGGTATTTTTGATGAACCTCCTGGAGAAATATAAAAATGGTGTATCGCAAATAGCTATAAGCATTTCGAATATTGAACCGGTAACAGCAATCTCAAGGCAGTAACCAAGAGGAAAGGTACCTGCAAAGGCCAGTATGGTAAATGCAAAATTTTCGGCACAGTTACATACGATTGTAGAGACGTTGTTTCGAAACCACATGTGTTTGCCGCCTGTCTTTTGTTTTATTCTTTGGTAGAGAATAACATCACACCAGTTTGACAGTACAAACATAAGCCCGGATGCAGTTGTGATCCTTATTGACATCGCGAAAATGTTTTTCATTCCGGAGTCAACAACGTCATAGGAATTAGGTATGAAAATCTGTGTGAACTGAGCGAATACAATGTATGCAATGAGGGCACCGGCTGCAATCTTGACAGCATTTCTGCTTGCCTTGTCGCTGTATTTTTCATTCAGGAGATCAGTTGCAAGATAGGTTGATGCGAACATAACATTTCCGAGAGCTGTGGAGACTCCGGCTATATCTACCTGCTTTGAAACCTGAATGTTGGCAAATACAACAGCCAGAGCCATCCAGGTATATAGTCCCCACTTACCGAAGAACTTGTCCATAAGAAGGACACCGGAAAAACAAACTATAAGTTCAAAAATTCCAAGGGCTAAATTCATTATTCTAAGACCTCTTTCCATATTTTTCAGCAGGGGAGAATTAGAAATAACGACAAAAAGAAGCTCTACGTATAAAATACGCAGAGCAATCAGAATATCCAAAGATACTTCTAATCAGCCCTGGTTTTGTTTAACGACAGGATGGTGCAAACGAACTGTCGATACAAATATCTTTGTACACCCGAATAGTACACTTTGAGCTCGGAAATGTCAATAAAAAATAATATTCCGTGACTTTTGATACATTTTAAAGTTATAATTATATTAAGTATTTATTAGGAACCGGATTCCGTTAGCGCACGTTCTTTGGTCGTTTACGGTATCCGCAAGAGGCTGGAATAAGTCACATATTTACTGTCGTTTATAGGAGAGGAAAGCCATGAAAAAAAGGCGAAGAGATATACAATTTGGAATCAGTGCCAAGATGAGCTTTGCAATCGGATTGGTAAGTATACTTATTGCGCTGATTTCATTTTGTATAGCGACCCGTTTGAACACCGTTCTTAACATAGCAGCACTAATAGACAAGAATTGGGTAATCGCACAAAAACTTGTTGCGGAAAATGATGAAAATGAAATGGCCTTTCTTTTATCAAGGGAAAAGGATATATACTTTAGTCTTTCTGATAAAGAAAGTGCCAATCCACAGGATAAGGACTATCAGTCGCTCTATAGTCAGCTGCAGGGGCCTGAATATGAGGAAATCCTGTCAAATCTTGCCAGGTCCTACGATATACCGGGAATTGCCTGGGCTGATCTGCGGTTTAAGGATGAGGGAAAAGGGCGCTATGTCTATCTGATGCACACAAGACCACAGGAGGATGGCAAATTTGGCATCGGCTACTGGGAACCCGACGAAGACAGTGTCAATTGCAATTTCTATTACCCTAAAAGCTATGCAACGGCATATGAACAAATGGAATTTTTTCCCAAATGGGTAGAGAAAGCTTCAAATGTGCTTCCTGAGTCTATCGGGTTTGTTCCTTATGTTTTGGATCATCTTATGGCGCTTAACAGTCGCAACGCAAAGAATCGGTTTAGCGTTCTTTATCCGGTTGTAGGAGAGGAAGGTACAGAGCCAATAGGATATCTCGGAATCGGAGAGTATTATAACAATTATCAGACCTACAACTGGGCATTTGCTCTGATGTTCATTATTATTTTTTTGCCTTATTTTGTCATTGTTACGCTGGTAACAAGAGAACTGGTGAGACGCAACATTGCACTGCCTATTCAGAAGCTGGCAAAGGCTGCAGTAATATATGGCGAAGATGATGATAAGGAGAATGATGATAAGCATTTCAAGCAGGTTAAGATTCGGTCAAGGGATGAGGTACTTTTACTGAGAGATTCAATGGCTGACATGGAAGGCAGTCTGGCCAAGTACATGGTAAATCTTAAAAATTTGACTGCAAAGGAGGAGCGCTTTAAGGCTGAGATGGACATGAGCGCCCAGATCCAATTGGGAATGCTGCCTCATTCGCTCCGTGCAAATGACAATGAGAGAGATTTTGCTATCAGCGCGTCGATAAAACCGGCAAAGTCGGTGGGAGGAGACTTCTATGACTTTTTTGAGATTGATGACGACAGGATAGGTATTGTCATGGCTGATGTTTCGGGTAAGGGCATGCCTGCAGCGCTCTTTATGATGATTGCAAAGATAATTCTTGCAGCTTCAGCAAAGCTGAGTACTTCCGTAGAGGAGATAATGAAAAATGCGAACCGCCAGATCTGTGCCAATAATCCTGAGATGCTTTTTGTCACAATATGGTTCGGCATCTATTATGTCAAGGACAGAAGCATAAGCTATGTGAATGCCGGACATGATTATCCGGCAGTGTACAAAAGCAGCGAAGGTAAATTTAAGCTCTTCGAAGCTGAGAGCGACCTGGTTATAGGCTTTGACCCTGAGACAGAGTTTGTAGAACGCAGAATCAAATTGGAATCGAAGGACAAGCTCTTCCTTTACACAGATGGAATACCGGAGGCTAACAATCCGAAAGGAGAGATGTACGGAAATGACCGTATGCTCGCAGCCCTCGATAAAAGCTCAGACAAATCAGGAGACGAATTTCTTGAGGCAGTGGATACAGATGTCAGAAGCTTTATCGCAGAGGCAGATCAGTTCGACGATATGACTATGCTTTTGCTGGAAATCAAGTAATCAGTTTTGGACAATAATATTACAATCCGGTTGCCGGCCGCTCCTTACGCGGCTGGCAATTAAATTATTAACTAAAATTAGCTTTTAGCACTAGATATTGTAAAAAAGACTAGCCACCCAACAAAATATAGAGTATACTAGAGCGTGAAATAATTTTGTTTTGTTGGGGGAAGCTATGGATAATAAAGAAAAAGCCGGAAACAGTGTTATGCTGAAAATTTGCGCATTTATCGTAGATAAGAGAAACCTGTTTTTTCTTATCTACGCTATTTTGTGCATTTTTTCTGTTATTGCAAAGGGTTGGGTTAAGGTTGAGAATGACCTTGCCGAATATCTTCCACCGACATCTGAGACCAGAAGAGGTCTTGACCTGATGGCGGAACAGTTCACAACCTATGGAACTGTTAAAGTCATGGTGGCCAACATCTCCTACGATCAGGCACTGGAAATCAAGGAGGCACTTGAGAATATTGACGGGATATTCTCAGCCGATGTTGACGACACAGATGCACATTATAACAATGGATCAGCTCTTTTCAATATAACATTTGACTATGATGAGAGCGATGATCAGTGTCTCGTTCTTCTTGATGAGGTCAAGGAGTTTTTTAGCAAATATGATTCATATCTTTCAACATCACTGGGAGACATTCAGTCTGAACTTATCAACAAGGAGATGAGTGTCATCTCTGTTCTTGTTGTCATCATTGTTGTGGCAGTTTTGCTGCTTACATCACAGGCTTATGCCGAGGTCCCTGTTCTTCTGCTAACCTTTGGAAGTGCCGCCCTCGTTCAGATGGGGACAAACTTTCTTCTCGGCACAATTTCCTTTGTGTCTGACTCCGTGACAGTTGTCCTGCAGCTGGCGCTGTCGGTTGACTATGCCGTTATTTTCCTGAACAGATACAAGGAGGAGCATGCACAGCTCCCTTACCGTGAAGCGACTATAGTAGCGCTGGCTAAATCCATTCCCGAGATCTCGGGCTCGTCTCTGACTACCATGGGTGGTCTTATTGCAATGCTGTTTATGCAGTTTGGAATAGGCTCGGACATGGGTATCGTACTTATAAAGGCTATTGTACTCAGCCTTTTGTCCGTATTCCTTCTTATGCCGGGCATTATCATGGTGTTCGCACCACTCATGGAGAAGACCCAGCACAAAAACTTCATTCCACAGATTCCCTTTGTTGGAAAATTTGCTTTTGCCACAAGATATGTGGTAGCTCCTGCTTTTGTAGTGGTGATCATTATCGCCAACAGGATTTCTTCAAGCACACCTTATGTTTATGGATATTCCAAAATTACTCCGCCTCTTACCAATGAGGTGCAGGAAGCTGAGAATATGCAGAATGCCAATTTCAAATCGGATAACATGGTGGCGCTTGTCTTCCCTGCAGAGGATTATGATACTGAAAAGAAGCTTATCGATGATCTTCTTGCAAACGGAAATGTCAACTCTGTAACAGGTCTGGCCAATACCGAGGCTATAGGAGGATATACCCTCACTGAAAAACTGACTCCGCGTCAGTTCTCTGAGCTTTTGGACATCGACTACGAGGTGGCTGAGCTAATTTATACAGCCTACGCAGTCAATGATGAGGACTATGCCAAGGCTGTCAACGGGCTTGCCAATTACAGGGTTCCGCTCATCGATATGTTCATGTTTGTTTATGATGAGGTAGAGCAGGGATATGTCACACTTGACGATGAGCTTATGAAAAAGCTTGATGATGCCAACAGGATGATGACCTTTGCCAAGAATCAGCTAAGAAGTGATGAGTACTCCAGGATTCTGGTTTATTTATCCCTTCCTGAGGAGTCTGATGAGACCTTTGCTTTTATTGATGAGCTGCATACCATAGCAGAGAAGTACTATGACAGAGATAAAATCTATGTCGTTGGGGAGTCTGTGAGCCAGTATGACTTGAAGAAATGCTTTGCAAGAGACAACACGGTTACCAGCGTAATTTCAATTCTTGCGGTTCTGGTTGTGCTTCTTTTTACCTTCAAGTCTGCGGGAATGCCTGTGCTATTGATTGCTGTAATCCAGGGATGTATCTGGATCAACTTCTCATTCCCGGCAATAGAGCATGACAACCTGTTTTTCCTTGGATACCTTATAGTCAGTTCTATTCAGATGGGTGCAAATATTGACTATGCCATCGTTATTGCCGGAAGATATACGGAGCTTAGAGAGAGTATGGGTAAGAGGGATGCGATTATTGACACTATGAACCTTTCCTTCCCGACTATCATCACTTCCGGTACAATGCTTGCAGTTGCAGGAACCCTTATTGGTAAGATGACATCAGATGCCGCTATCTTCGGCATAGGAAAGTGTCTGGGAAGAGGAACCATTATCTCCATTTTCATTACGATGTTTGTTCTGCCACAGATACTTCTGGTGGGAGATAAGGTAATAGAGCTTACTGCTTTTGTTATGAACATGCCGCTGCAGAACAAACAGATGTCCGGTTCTATGCGTATCGACGGCATGGTACGAGGCAAAATCGATGGAACCGTCAACGGTGTTGTTCATGCTATAGTTAAGGGTAATGTCAGCGCCTACATTGATAATGGCAATGTAGAAATGATAGATAACGATGATGATCCCGAAACAAATAATCTGAGGCAGGAGGGTGTGTGAAATGAATAGGAGGCTAGTAGCGGCCGTTACAGCAGCACTGCTGTTTTCAGGCTCAGCCATCATTTCTTTTGCTGAAAATGATATAGTTAGTACGGAAAATCAAGGCGATAATACAAAGCTGATAACTACAGGTACTCAGACAAAGGCCGAAGAAGATGTGGTTGACGTGGATGAGGACATAAGAGATGAGGTTTTGGCTAAGATACCTCAGGAGATGGAGGAGATAAGAATCTCATCAGCCGCTGATCTTATAGAGCTGGCAAATAACTGCAGACTCGATACATGGTCAGTGAATAAAAGGGTGATACTTACTTCGGATATCAGCCTGGTCGGAAAGGATTTTAAGGGAATACCTTCATTTGGAGGAGAATTTGACGGTCAGGGTCATACTATTTCTGAGTTCAATGTAAAGGATGAACTGTCCTATGTTGGATTTTTTGTATACTTGCAGGAAACTGCAAAGGTAAGCAACCTTAACATAGCCGGTTCTGTCATGCCTGCAGGAAGTCCGGTGATAGTTGGTGGAGTCTGTGGTGACAATCATGGATGTATCAGGGAATGTACATTCAAGGGCATAGTGAAGGGCAGCGATTATGTTGGCGGACTGGTCGGAATGAATGAGCTTACAGGAACTATCAGCTTCTGTACATCAGAGGGCTTCATAAACGGTATTCATTTTACCGGAGGCATAGCCGGTGAGAACAGGGGAAATATTGAGAACAGCAGAAACGAAGCAACTGTCAACACCACAAATACTGATACTCAGATCACCCTTGATTCAATGGAGAACCTCAACAAGCTCCTTAATCTGATTAAGAATGTCAAAAACAGTGATGATGAGGCTTACAAGGATGTGACAATTTCTGATATCGGCGGTATAGCAGGTACTTCGATCGGTATTATCTCAAGATGTATCAATAACGGAAGTGTGGGTTATGAACATGTGGGATACAATGTCGGTGGAATTGCGGGAAGGCAGTCCGGGTATATTCTGGGGTGCTCCAATAACGGAAGGATCCTTGGAAGAAAGGATGTTGGCGGAATAGTAGGCCAGGCTGAGCCATATATAACAGTAGATCTGTCTTCTGATATTGCCTATCAGTTATCTGAGGCCATTGCAAAGCTTCACGACTCTGTGACAGTGACACTCAATGACGCCAAGAGCCAGTCGAACACAATTTCAAACAGACTGGCAATGATCCAGCAGTTTACCTCACAGGCTGTTGAGGATACCAGATTTATTGCAAACGGAACCGTTGATTTTGTAAACGGTATTTCCGGAGCCGCAAATACAGCTATCTCAAGAGCGGACTACATTCTTGATGAAGCTTCAAAGAGTGGCGGCTTAATGGATCAGGCATCAGATACTGCCAGGAATTTCCATTATTCAACTGTCTTTTTGGGAGAGACAATTGACGACCTGAGTCTTCGCCAGTATATGACAGAGGCGGAGAAAACCGATTATGATACGGCAAAAAATGCTCTTGATTCTATTGATGCCCAGTTTAATGACAATTACGACAGAGCATTTGAGAGATTTTATAATCAGAACATTCACAGAAATGCCGGTGAAAGTGAATATACAGCTGACCTGAGATTCAAGTCAGGCGATGAATATTTAGCTCTTGATCCCGGGGCAAGTGCAAGAGACGATCTGGACGGAACGGGCAGTGGAATAACCGCGCGCGATGGCTACTGGGTTCACTATGTATCGGATGATGATACAAACAGCTTCCCTCTGGATGATGGATCTGAGAAGGCAGGAGCTGACAAGGCCTTGGACGCTGAATCATCTGTTTTTGCAGATGCACAGGCAAAGGCATATGCTTATGAAGTTTATCAGTCACCCGAGGGCTATTACTCCGGAAATATGATAGAGGATGTAGCAGCAGCCGGCGGTACAATGATCGAAATTATCCGCAGACACTTTCCGGAGATGGCAACAGAAGCCAGATCCGACATTGAGCTTGCAGCCAATCGCTTTGAGGCGGCAACGGGAGCTTTGTCGGGGGCTACAGATGCCGCCAAGAGCATAGTCAGCACAGTGGCAGGATATGACAGAATTGAAATACCGTCTCTTTCCGATGAGTATAAAGCTCATACCAACAGTCTTGCTGACAATATGGCAAGCATGAATGACAATTTTGGCATTCTCAATCAGGAAGTAAACGGTGCTACCGGAGTTCTGGTGGATGATCTGCTGGCAGTAAGCGACCAGTTCAATAGTATTCTTGAACTCTACACGGATGCGATTGACGGAGTACTTGACAAGGATTACACCACAGTGTTCGAGGACAAGTCGCTTGAGGAGGCAACATTTACAACAGATGCAACAGTGGATTCCTGTTTTAACTACGGAAGCTGCGAGGGTGATATTGATGTATCCGGAATTGCCGGAACCATGGCCATTGAGTATGAATTTGACAAGGAGAGTGCTGTAACAGGTATCAAGGATGCCAATATGAACTCGTCCTTCCTTACAAAATGTGTTCTTCGTGATAACAGAAACTACGGTGATGTTACAAGCCAGAAAAACTATGCAGGCGGAATATGCGGACTGCAGGAGATGGGAACGATCATAAACTGCGGAAGTTATTCTAAGATTCTGTCCAAGACAGCAGATTACGTCGGAGGAATTGCCGGTGGTTCCTATTCATATATTCTTGAATCCTATGCAAAGGGAGAGCTGGACGGCAAGTCTTATGTGGGAGGTGTTGCCGGAGACGGAATGAATATAAGCAAGTGTCTTACACTGGTCGATGTAGGGGAGGCAGAGAGCTGGTACGGTGCCATAGCAGGTCACGTCGGTGAAAAGGCAGAAGTGCGCGACAACTATTTTGTCAGTGATAGCCTCGCAGGTATAGACAGAGTGAGCTATTCACTTAAGGCTGAGCCCATAAGCTATGATGATGTACTTAATAATCGTGTGTTTAAAGACATGGAAAAGGAGACAAAAAAGAAGTCATCACAGGTAGTTCCCATCAGTACCGGAAGTGATGAGAAGCTCACCTATGAAGAGGGCTACAAGGATCTTCCCTACGAGTTTAACTCCCTTGCTGTCAATTTTGTGCTGGAGGATGAAGATGCTGAAGGCGGGAAGGAAAAAGTAGGAAGGATAAACAAAAAGTATGGTGATACGCTCACAGAGGAGGATTATCCTGTACTTAAAGAGAGAGATGGCTATTACGTAGACTGGGACATCAAGGAAGTTGACAACATGACAAAGGATGTAACGGTCACGGCAACCTACAAAAGATACAGAACGACTATAGCATCCGCTGAGACAACTGAAGGTATTCATATGTCTGATATTCTTGTCGATGGAAATTTCAGGGAAGAAGACAAGCTTGATGTTATAAGGGAAGAACTGCTGGGAGGCGCTGATAAGGAAGAAGGCGGCGTTACCATGCAGGAGAAGATGCATATTGATATCCCGGATGACGGAAATCAGGTTCATCAGTTAAGGTTCAAGCCCGTGGATGATCTCGCTCAGCTTATGGGGGTTATCGGTAAGTTCACAGGCGGCGATATTGTTCTTTTCGAGGAAAAGAGCGGAGAGCTACGGCAATTAACTCCATCAGGGTCAATGGGCAAATATGCTACATACGACCTTGAGGGTAACAGTGTTACGCTTGCCTATGGTTACAAGGGCATAAATACGCTGGCCTATATTCTTGTGGGTGGTGTAATACTCGTTGTTTTAATTATTATAGTACTCATCATTCTGAACATTGTATTTGTGGTCAAGCACGGCAGAAAGGTTCCCGTGATGGTTAACAAGGTTGTCAATAAGGTTTCCGACAAGCTTGAAAACAAGGAGCAGCTTTTCTATGATGATTCCAATGATAAGACGCCTTCTATCCGCGAGCTGTTAAATGAAAAGTTCTCCGGAAACAGTGCAGCTGATGCCAAGACCAAGGCTGCTGCAGATGATCCTTCAGAGAATACACTGGAAGATGCAGGCAGCGGCGCAAATGAATACGCAGAAGAAAGACCGTTAAGTGCTTCCGAAAAAGGCAAAGACAATGATATATCAGAGGATGATCCTGATTACTACTTTGATGAGGATGACGAGGATACCTTCGATGCTGAAGAATCCTATAAAGATGAAGCTGTAGGGGCAGATGAAAAGAAAGCTCCGGCGGAAAACCAGGCGGTTTCTGCCCAAAAGAAAGCTTCGGCAGAAAACCAGGGTGCTTTTGATGAAAAGAAAGCTTCGAAAGATGTGAAGATGAATCAGGATGAAAGGAAACCTGACGGAGAAGGTCATACCGGTTCGGCCGGGAAGGCTTCAAATGCTGTAAATCCATCAAAAGCTGAAGAAGGATCAAAAGACAAAAAAGCATCAGGCGATAAGAAAGCCTTTAAGGATAAGAAGGATTCCAAGGGTAAGAAATATACAAATTACAAGAAAGCTGCAAAGGTCAGGAAGGCTTCAGAAGATGGGAAGGCATCCAAAGCAGATAGAGCTTTTGTGAAGGATGAAAATTCCAAGGAGTGATGTTCTATGAAGGAATTATTAGTTGAACTTTTGATGGAGGACAAGACCCTGATTCATGTCCCCTTCGGAAATGGCTTTTTTGATATTGCAAAGAGCGTGGTTATAACCTGGATAGTAATGGCCATTGTCATAATTGCAGTTCTTTTGCTGACAAGAGACCTGAAGGTTCACAACATTTCCAGGAGGCAGGCGGTTCTTGAGAGCTGCGTTTTATGGCTTCGCGAGGCCATAGGGGGGATGCTTGGTGAAGAGGGAGCCATGTATTCTGATTATATGGTAACGGTACTTGTTTTTATCGGCGTTTCAAATATGGTTGGTCTGTTCGGAGTAACCCCTCCTACCATGGATCTCAATGTTACCATAGCTCTGTCAGTCATGAGCATAATCCTGGTTGAGGCAGCCGGAATTGCAAAGAAGGGGGCCAAGGGGTGGCTCAAGAGCTTTGCTGAGCCAATGCCCGTAATAGCACCGATGAATGTGTTGGAACTGGTAATAAGACCGCTGTCTTTGTGCATGCGACTCTTTGGAAATATTCTGGGTGCGACAGTCATCATGGAGCTTATAAGATCTGTGGTACCGATTGTTTTGCCCGCGGCTTTAAGTCTTTATTTCGACCTTTTTGACGGGGCGATTCAGGCATATGTATTTTGTTTTTTGACATCTCTTTATATCAAGGAAGCGGTTGAGTAAAGTTTATTAGCAACTCATTGTATTATGAACTACCCTGAGAGATGTATCTTGGCGGTCAGGAAAAGGAGCCGGTTAACGTATACGTTCGGGATGCTTGCGGTAGACGCATCAGACCGGAATAAGTCAGATATAAACCGGCATTTTAAGAAGGAGGAGTAAAACTATGGATCTAACAGCAATTGGAGCAGCTATCGCTGCATTTACAGGAATCGGAGCCGGCATTGGAATCGGAATTGCGACATCAAAGGCAACGGATGCTGTGGCAAGACAGCCCGAAGCGGATGGCAAGATAATGAAGCTTCTGCTCCTTGGATGTGCACTTGCTGAGGCAACAGCAATCTATGGCTTCGTAGTGGCAATTATGATCATTCTTTTCTCATGAATTTTAAAAAGGGGATATAGCTGTGTTAGATATAAGTTTTGTAAATATTATATGTACAATACTAAATCTTCTGATTCTTTACTTTGTATTTAAGAAGTTTCTTTTTGCCAGGGTGGATGAGATCATAAGGCAGCGCCAGGCCGAGGTTGACAGTGCAACTGATGCAGCTGACAAGGCCACCGATGAAGCGAGACGAACAAAGAAGGAATATGAGGAAAAAATCTCCCTGGCAGATGAGGAAAAGGAGCAGATCCTGTCTGATATCAAGAAGCAGGGCTATGATGAGTATGACAGGATTGTAAATGATGCTCACAGGAAGGGCGAGCAGATAATCACAGAGGCAAGGCACAATGCCAAGGTTGAAGCTGAGAGATCGAAGGAAGTATATGCAGCTGAGCTCAAATCCATGGTAATTGAAGCCGCAACGAAAATAGCTGCAACCAGACACAGTTCTGCTGAGGACAGCGAACTCTATGATAAATTTATAAGAGAAGCGGGAGCATTAACGGATGACCACTAATCTCATTGCAATACTTAAGTATGCTTACGCTGCGCCTTCCGAAGAACAGCTTGAAAAGATCAGGAATATCCTCTGCAATAAATTTGAGAGAAGGGATATTGAGATACAGGTTGAAGAGGATCCATCTGTCGGTGGCGGTTTCATTGTTTCCTGTGAGAATTTCGAGTATGACTGGAGCGATCTTGGAAGAGCACGTCAGCTGCGAACGGAATTTAATAATGTAAGAACCAAAAACATTGTCTCGGATACAGGCAAGATTATTTCCATGCTAAAGGAAAAGGTCGATGACTTTGAGCTTCGTATCTATGACAGAGAAGTCGGAACCGTTTCCTGGGTCGGAGACGGTATAGCGAATATAGATGGTATAGACCACGCTTTTTACGGAGAAGTCATTGAGTTTGATGACGGGACGAAGGGCATGGTTCAGGATATACGCGATGACCATATCGGCTGCATCCTCTTTGGAAATGATAATACTATAAGGCAGGGGACAAGGGCGGTCAGGACCTATCAGGAGGCCGGAGTACCTGTCGGAGATGCGTTCATAGGCCGTGTCATAGATGCACTTGGTGCGCCTCTTGACGGACTTGGTGATATCAAGGAATCCGGTTACAGAGCTGTGGAGAAAGCCGCACCGGGTATTATTGAGAGACAGTCCGTAAATGAGCCGATGGAGACCGGAATTCTTTCTATAGATACCATGTTCCCTATAGGAAGGGGACAGCGTGAGCTTATCATCGGTGACAGACAGACCGGCAAGACTTCGATAGCGATTGATACTATCATCAATCAGAAGGGCAAGGATGTAATATGCATCTATGTCGCCATCGGACAGAAGGCTTCAACCGTTGCCAAGATCATTCAGACTCTTCGTAAAACAGGAGCTTTGGATTACACAATTGTTGTAAGCTCGACTGCCTCAGAGCCGGCTCCGCTTCAGTACATTGCACCCTACTCGGGAACTGCTCTTGCGGAGTACTTTATGAAGGAGGGAAAAGATGTACTGATAGTATATGATGATCTCTCCAAGCACGCAGTTGCTTACAGAGCAATATCACTTCTTTTGGAGAGGTCACCAGGGCGTGAGGCATATCCCGGAGATGTTTTCTATCTTCATTCAAGGCTCCTTGAGAGGGCAAGTAAGCTCTCGTCAGAGCTGGGAGGCGGGTCAATTACAGCACTTCCGATTATTGAAACCCAGGCTGGAGACGTGTCATCCTATATACCTACAAATGTGATCTCAATTACTGACGGACAGATATTCCTGGAGAGTGATCTGTTCTTTGAGGGAATGAGACCCGCGGTAAATGTGGGCTTATCTGTTTCACGTGTCGGATCAGCTGCACAGACAAAGGCTATGAAAAAAGCTGCAGGAAGTATAAGGGTTGATCTTGCCCAATACAGGGAGATGGCAGTATTTACCCAGTTTTCTTCTGATCTTGACGAGACAACCAAAAAACAGCTCGCTCACGGAAAGGTACTTATGGAGCTTTTAAAGCAGCCCTTAGAGCATCCGCTTGCCATGCACGAGCAGGTCATAATACTTGTTGCTGTGGGGGCAAAGAGACTTGACAGTATTCCGGTAAAGAAGATAAAGCAGTACAAGGATAAGCTTATTACCTTCTTTAACACAGAGAAGAGCGATATCTGTGAAGAGCTTGAGAGAAGCAAAAATCTGTCTGATCAGGTAAAGAGAAGCATTATTGAAGCAGTAGATGAGTTTAACAGCAGAGAAGGATATTAAAATTGGCTAATATAAAGGAGATAAGGGATCGTATAAACAGCGTCAGCGATACCAAAAAAATCACCAATGCCATGTACCTTATATCCTCCACCAAGCTCAGGAAGGCAAGGAAGATGCTTTCGGACACTGAACCGTTCTTCTTTGCAACCAAAGCCATGATAGAGAGGCTTGTAAGCCATCTTCCTGAGGGAACCGAGAATATTTTCCTTGAGACAAGGACAGATATTCCCGAGAGGGAGCGTAGAAGGGGCTACATAATTTTTACAGATGACAAGGGGCTTGCAGGGGCCTACAACCACAATGTTCTAAAGCTTGCTGAACAGCACATCTTCGGTGACGGGGACAAGTGGAAGCTGTTTGTCATAGGAGAACTGGGAAGATTTCATTTTGCTTCAAGAAGCATGGAGATTGAGGAGTCATTTCTTTTTACCTCACAGAATCCCACACTTCACAGGGCAAGGAAGATTTCCGCGGAAATTCTCGATTACTACTATGAGAGAAAGATTGATGAGTTTTATGTAATATACACAACAGTGAAGGGAAATACCTGCGAGACCAGATTTGAGAAGCTTCTGCCGCTTGAGCTTATTACCGATATCAAGAAATCAGCTCCTCCACAGGGCACAATGCTTGAGGAGTTTCTTATGGAGCCAAGTCCTTCGGCTATTCTGGACAATATAGTGCCGAACTATGTCACCGGATTTATTTACGGCGCACTGGTTGAGGCCTTTTGCAGTGTACAGAGCAGCAGGATGATGGCAATGGACTCCGCCAACAAGAATGCGGAGAAGATGATATCAGAGCTAAAGCGGGTTTACAACAGGCAGCGTCAGGCAATGATAACGCAGGAAATCACAGAGGTTGTAAGCGGAGCAAAGGCTTTAAAGAAGAGCAAGGAAGAAAGACTGAGAAAGACGAAGGCTTGATAGTTATATCAGGCTTTTGGGAAATATTCTTGCGCCGGGGCGGCGTACTTGAACGGACGAGAGGAATTTGTTTTGAAGAACGGCAAAATCTTACAGGTTATGGGACCTGTCGTAGATGTAAAATTTGAGGACAATGATCTTCCTTATATTAATGATTGCCTGTATGTCTATGTTGATGGCAGGAAGAGAGTAATGGAGGTATCACAGCACATAGGCGATGATACCACAAGATGCATAATGCTTTCACATTCTGAAGGGCTTTCAAAGGATATGGAGGTATTCTGCCAAGGAGGACCGATAAAGGTGCCTGTCGGCAAGGAGGTTCTGGGAAGACTGTTTAATGTGCTCGGTGATGCTATCGATAAAAAGGGAGATGTACACACACAGGAAAAGTGGGAGATTCACAGACAACCGCCGAAGCTTGTTGATCAGAGTCCTGTTGTGGAGGTGCTTGAGACAGGTATCAAGGTAATTGATCTTCTTGCTCCCTATGCGAAGGGGGGAAAGATTGGGCTCTTCGGAGGAGCAGGCGTTGGTAAAACCGTGCTTATTCAGGAGCTGATACAGAATATCGCGACGGAGCATGGCGGTTACTCAATCTTTACAGGTGTCGGAGAAAGATCCAGAGAGGGTAATGACCTTTGGTCTGAGATGGAACAGTCCGGAGTCCTGGAAAAGACAGCCCTTGTATTCGGCCAGATGAATGAGCCACCGGGAGCCAGAATGAGAGTTGCTGAGACCGGGCTTACAATGGCTGAGTATTTCAGAGATGCATGTCATCAGGATGTACTTCTTTTTATAGACAACATATTCAGATTTGTTCAGGCAGGTTCCGAGGTAAGTGCACTTCTTGGAAGAATGCCTTCAGCTGTCGGCTATCAGCCGACTCTTGCAACAGATCTCGGTGCTCTTCAGGAGAGAATCACTTCCACAAGATATGGAAGTGTTACTTCAGTACAGGCAGTCTATGTTCCGGCAGATGATCTCACAGATCCTGCGCCGGCTACGACGTTTGCCCATCTTGATGCCACAACCGTTCTTTCGAGAAAGATAGTTGAGCAGGGCATTTATCCGGCAGTTGATCCTCTCGAGTCATCATCAAGGATACTTGAGGAGGATATAGTTGGCAGGGAGCACTATCAGACAGCCACAAGGGTGCAGGAGATTCTTCAGAAGTACAAGGAGCTTCAGGATATAATTGCTATTCTGGGTATGGATGAACTGTCAGACGAGGACAGGCTGACAGTTTACAGGGCGCGTAAAATTCAGAGATTTTTGTCCCAACCCTTCCATGTTGCCGAGCAGTTTACAGGGATTCACGGCAAGTACGTGCCCCTGACTGAGACAATACGAGGCTTTAAGGCGATAATTGCCGGAGAACTGGATCAGTATCCGGAGGCAGCATTTTTTAATGTAGGAACAATTGAAGATGTTTATGAGAAAGCCAAGCAGATTGAGGCATGATCTATGAGTAAAGCACTGGTAAAAACCTTTCACCTTCAGGTTATATCCGTCAATGGTGTTTTTTTTGATGATGAGGCAGAGGAAATAATACTTCCCTGCGATGATGGCGAGCTGGCCATATTGGCAGGACACGAGGAGGCAATACTCGCAATCTACGAGGGAATTATCAAGATCAAGGATTCAAAGGGCAAATGGAAGATAGGTGTTGTCAGTATCGGTTCAGTTCAGGTCACTGTAGACAACAGATGCATAGTCCTTGTGAACACTGTTGAAAAACCGGAGGACATCGACAGACGAAGGGCGCAGGAGGCATATGAATTTGCTATGGAGCACCTTCAGCAGAAGCAGTCTATCAAGGAGTTCAAGAAGTCACAGGCAGGTCTTGCAAGAGCTCTTACAAGACTGAAGGCTGCATCCAAGTATCAGGGCCTCTCCAACTGAGAAAGAAATGGTGGAAAATTTGAGAAAAATCAGGAAAAGACAAAAACTGAAGATCATAAGCATATTGCTGTGTGTATTATTTCTTATGACAGCCTGCGGCAAGACAGCTGATCCTGAGCTTGAAGCGTACAAGGAGAGCATGTCTTCCTTTTATGACAGACTTACATATTTTGATGCAGCAATTAATGCAATAGATCCTAATTCCGAGGATGCCAAAACCCAGCTTCTTGGGTATATGGATGAAATGAATGCTGAGTACAAAACAATGGCGGAGCTTCAGATTCCTGAAGCCTTTTCGGGAATATCCGGTATTGCCGCTGAAGCTGCGGATTATATGCAGAAGGCTGATGAGACCTATCATCTTGCATATGATAACGGATTTGATGAGGACAGTGAGATGCTGGCATCACAGTATTACCAGAGAGCAAACGCAAGAGTGCTGGTAATGCTGCAGGTTCTTCACGGAGAGGTACCTGAGGGAGATAATGTTACCGTTGAGACAGAGAGTACCTACGAGATTTCAACAATTCCCACGGAGTCGCAAGGGAATGAATAAGGATAACCGTTTCATTTATCTGTTCAAGTTGATAGCATGCATCTTTGTGATCACCATTCATGCCCCTTTTCCGGGGCTTTTTGGTGACCTTGTGGGCAGCATATCCAGGTTTGCTGTCCCTTTTTTCTTTGCTGTTTCCGGGAGATACCTGTTAGCAGGAAGAGGGTATGAAACACCAAAGGAACCGGCAGGAATTCGAAATATGGTATGCAAAAGGCTTCTGAGACTTTTCAGGATGACTCTTATCGTCTATTCTTTACATCTTGCATTTTCTCTTTGGTTTTATCTCTCCGGGGGAACGACCTTACACGAGTGGTTTTGGGATAAGTTCAATCCCTTTGAGGCCAGGATCTTTATTCTCTTCAACTCAGGGCGATTTATTTACGACGGCTCCTATGTATTTGATCACATGTGGTATCTCTTTGCACTTATTTATGTGTACATTCTCATAATAATATTTGCGAAGGTCCTGCGTAAGTGGTACAAGGGTCTGATAGTACTTCTGCTTGGCATGCTGTTTTTTGGAGAACTTCTTCAGGTTTATTATCCGATAAGACCCTTTGACATCAGCATCAATACCTGGTATGTGTTGAGGAACTGGCTGTTTGTCGGTATGCCCTTTGTGCTGCTTGGAGTCCTCTTTGGAGACTATATTGAGAAGCTTGAAGGTGGAGCTTCCGATTGTGGTGCGAAAAATAAACTGATCAGGTTCAGACCCTTTTATATCATACTCATCATAGCCGGGTGCATTTTCAGCTTTGCAGAATCCATGATCTTTGGTTCAAAAGAGGTTTATACAGGATCGGTGATGATAGTGGTCGGTATACTCTTTTTATCCGAGGTTCATGGTCCTCTAAGGACATCACTTTGGAAGATTGGCAAAAGATCGTCATCTAATATATACTTTTATCATGTTCTTATAATAGCGGTATTGGATATCCTGTCCCAGAGAGGGATAATTCCGCAGTACACCATGTGGCAGAAGCCATTGATAGTAATTGTGATATGTCTTTTGCTCTTTGGCTGTATTCCGTTTCTATATGACCGGGTCAGAGGCCGGGAGTTTGTTTAAGGTAAGGAAATATGAACAGAGAAGAATTTTTGAAATATTGTGATGACAGGATTGTGTTCCTTGACGGAGCCACCGGTACGAATCTGCAGAAAAAGGGACTTCCTTCAGGCGTGTGTCCCGAGAGCTGGATACTGGAGCATACAGACGTGATGAAAGAGCTTCAGAGAGCGTATTCTCAGGCCGGATCTGACATAGTATATGCGCCTACTTTTACCGGAAACAGGATCAAGCTTTCCGACTATTGGCTAGAGAGCGACATAGTCAGGATTAATTCTGAGCTGGTAAAGCTTACCAAAGGTTCAGTATCCCGGGACACTCTGGTGGCCGGAGATCTCACCATGACAGGAAGGCAGTTAAAGCCTGTCGGGGATCTTGACTTTGAGGAGCTTATTGAGGTTTATAAGGAACAGATAAGTATTCTTCAGGAGGCCGGCTGCGATATCCTTGTGGTAGAGACTATGATGAGCCTTCAGGAGTGCAGGGCCGCTCTTATTGCAGCTAAAGAACTCTCAGATATGGCAGTGATGGTAACGCTTACCTTTGAAGCTGAGGGGAGGACGCTGTTTGGTTCTGACCCTGAGTCCTGTGCAATATGCCTCGAAGCGCTTGGAGCTGCCGCTGTCGGAGCCAACTGCTCAACAGGCCCTGACAGAATGGAAGATATAATACGAAGAATGGCCTCTGTCACGAGGATACCCATAATAGCAAAGCCAAATGCAGGTCTTCCCTGCATCGGTAGCAGCGGTGAAACAGAGTATGACATGGACAGGGATACCTTTGTCCGTCAGATGAAAGGTCTTATAAATTGCGGAGCGTCAATAATCGGCGGCTGCTGCGGGACGACGCCGGACTTTATAAGGGGAATTAAAGAGGCCTACAGCGATTTAAGACCGTCAGAGCTTTTAAATGAAAGCGGACAAGGAATTCAAAGGAAGATCAGTGGCAGAAGATACCTTTGTTCTGAGAGAAAGAGTCTTTCCTTCGACCTTGACTGCGGCTTCATGATAGTTGGAGAGAGGATAAATCCAACCGGCAAAAAGAAGCTTCAGGAGGAGCTGCGAAGCGGAAGCCTTGATATTGTTTCAGAGTATGCAAGAAGCCAGGAGAGTGAAGGTGCATCCATACTCGATATCAATGTCGGTATGGGAGGAATAGACGAATGCAGCACCATGCTGAATGTAATAACTGAGGTCACATCCATATCGGATCTTCCGCTGTGCATTGATACCAGCAGTCTGGAGGTAATGGAGAAGGCTCTCAGGATCTACCCGGGAAGGGCACTTATCAATTCTATTTCTCTTGAGAAGGGCAAGGCTGAGTCATTCCTTCCGCTGGCTAAGAAGTATGGTGCGATGTTCATTTTGCTGCCGCTTAGTCCTGAGGGGCTTCCAAAGGATTTGAAAGAGAAGACTGACAATATTGATAAACTCTCAAGGATGGCATATGATGCGGGGCTTGAGATAACAGATATCGTTGTTGACGGCCTTGTAGCAACAGTGGGTGCAGACCCTGAGGCTGCAAAAAATACTCTTGACACCATCAGCTACTGCTATGAGAGAGGCTTTGCTACAGTATGCGGGCTGTCCAACATCTCCTTTGGTCTTCCGCAGCGCATGAATGTGAACACGGCGTTTCTTACCATGGCTATCTCAAGGGGACTTACCATGGCTATCGCCAATCCTTCGCAGGAGATGCTTGTTAATGCAGCCTTTGCGTCCGATCTTCTTTTAAACAAGGAAGGGGCTGCAATTAATTATATAGGAAGAATGGAAAGATATAATGACACCTCAGGCAAAAAGTCTGATGCTGCCGTTGTAAAAGAAACTTCCGGTGAAGAGAAGGATTTTTTTAAAATCATAAAGAAAGATGTTCTTGGCGGCTCAAAGAGGAGCATAGTGAAGGACACTGAAAGCGCTCTGTCGTTTGGTCTTAAGGCAAGAGATATTCTGGACAGAGCTCTTATGCCTGCTATCAATGAGGTTGGAGAGCTTTTTGACAAGGGTAAGTATTTCCTGCCGCAGCTTATTGCAGGCGCTGAAGCCATGAAGCTTTCTATCGAGGTGCTTGAACCACACCTTCAGAAGGATGGCAGCAAGGCGGCAAATCTTCCCACGATCGTAATAGCAACAGTTCAGGGGGACATCCATGATATAGGAAAGAATCTGGTTGCCCTGATGCTTAGGAACTATGGCTTCAATGTCATCGACCTTGGCAAGGATGTACCCAGGGAAGAGATCATAAGGGCAGCCAGGGAAAACAATGCAAGTATCATAGCGCTTTCAGCACTCATGACAACTACCATGAAGGAGATGAAGAACGTTATAGATTATGCACGGGATGAGAAGCTTGACTGCAGGATAATTGTCGGCGGCGCTGTGGTAACCAGGGAGTATGCTGATGAGATCGGTGCTGACGGCTATTCGTGTGATGCTGCGGACACTGTAAGGGTGGTAAAGCAGCTTCTGAATATCTGAATGTAGAGCAGATAATGAATAATACAGACCGTCCTAAGGGATTAACCGCAAGTGGTTCCTCATAGGACCATATATAATATGAAGCAGATTATGGAAAATACAGATCGTCCATAGGAAACCGCCGCAAACGGTTCACCTTGGGAACTTGGATTAAGGGGGAATTGAGATGATAGGTGCAGAGGCTATTGTAAAGTGCCTTGAGAACGAAAATACAGAGGTTATCTTTGGCTACTCCGGAGTTGCCATTGATCCTTTCTGGAACAAAATTCTTGACACAAATATAAAGACAGTACTCATAAGGACAGAGCAGAATGCCGCCCATTGTGCCAGCGGCTTTGCAAGGATAAGCGGAAAGGTCGGTGTATGCGCCGTGACCTCCGGACCAGGTGCCACAAATCTTATCACCGGAATTGCAACTGCATATGCTGACAGTATCCCGCTCATTGCAATTACAGGCCAGGTAAACAGCGACATGATAGGTAGCGATGTGTTTCAGGAAGCTGATATTACAGGGGCTGTGGAGTCTTTTGTAAAATACAGTTATCTGATAAGAAATGTGAATGATATCCCAAGGATATTCAAAGAGGCCTTTTATATAGCCAATACAGGAAGAAAAGGCCCTGTTCTCATCGATATCCCTTTCGATGTTCAGTGCGCGGTCCTTACAGAAAAATTCTCATATCCGGAAACCATATCCATGAGATCCTATAAGCCTACGGTCAATGGTAATATTGTCCAGATCAGAAAGGTCATTAAGGAAGTGGAAAAGGCCGAACGTCCTATAATATGCGTCGGCGGAGGTGTACATTTAAGCGGTGCAACGAATGAGCTTGTAAAATTCGCCGAGCTAAATGATGTTCCAGTGGTGTCGACAATGATGGGTATTGGTGCAATGCCTTCGGATCACCCGCTCTTTTTTGGCATGGTGGGCAACAATGGTAAGGCATATGCGAACAGGGCTATGAATGAGTCAGACCTGCTGCTCATGGTAGGAGCCAGGGTTGCTGACAGGGCAGTAAACAGGCCTGACCTGATCACCGAGAATAAGGTCATGGTACATATAGACGTTGATCCGGCTGAAATTGGTAAGAACGTTGGACCTACAATTCCGCTTGTTGGCGACATAAAGCATATTTTCAATGATTTTCTGCAGCTTGATGATCATCCCGATGATCACAGAAAGTGGGTAGAGACACTTAAAGGCTACAAGGAGGAAATGAAGACCATACGTGAGCCGGTGGCTGATGGATACGTGGATCCCGAGAATTACATAAGGACACTGTCAAAGGTGATGAAGGATGATGCAATATATGTTGCGGATGTGGGGCAGAACCAGATCTGGTCCTGTGCATATCATATTGTAAAGAACGGAAGATTCCTTACATCAGGCGGAATGGGCACCATGGGCTATTCAATACCTGCTGCCATAGGTGGAAAGATTGCGGATCCGGACAAGCAGGTAGTTGCAGTCATTGGTGACGGTGCCTTCCAGATGTGCATGATGGAGCTGGCGACAATGAGACAATACGGAGTCAATATCAAGATAGTGATAATGAAAAACGGTTATCTTGGAATGGTCAGAGAGCATCAGCACAAGGCTTACAACGACAGATATTCCATGGTAGAGCTGAAGGGGGATCCGGATATTTCTCTTATCGCAAAGGCATATGGTATGGCTTATTACTGTGTCGACGGAAATTCGGATATTGAGGAAGAAACGATAAAATTTTTGTCAGATGACCGCTCCGGAATAATGGTAGTAATGGTTGATCCTATGGCACTTACCAGATGATCATTTTTTAAGACAAAGATAAGTTAGTGTAAAGAAAATTATGAAAACCGCAGACCATCCTAAGGAATTGAAGACATCAGGACTTCTCCCGTAAAGAGGGAGCTCCTCATGTCAGATAACCGCAAGCGGAATTCCCGGGGATCATGAAAAGGATATATTATGAAGAGAATTTACTCGGTTTTAGTTGAAAACAGGGCAGGTGTCCTTTCAAAGGTGGCAGGACTCTTTTCCAGAAGAAATTTTAATATTGATTCTCTGGTTGTAGGAGAGACGGCAGACAAGGCTGTCTCCTGTATGACTATTGTGTCAACAGGGGATGAGAGGACCATTGAACAGATTGAGAAGCAGCTGAATAAGAAGATAGATGTAATAAAGGTTAAGACCTTTAAGGAGAGCATGAGCATTAACAGGGAGCTTATGCTGATAAAGGTAAAATACAACAAGGAAAACAGGCGGGACATTATGGAGAACTGTACCATAATGAACGCGCAGATCGTTGATATGTCCAAGAACATGATGCTGATCCAGATCTGTGATACCTCCGAGAGGATTGAGCTCTTTATTGAGATGCTAAAGAGCGTCAGTATTGTGGAAATTGCCCGCACAGGGACAGTGGCGCTGACCAAGTGCAGAGAGAATCAATGAATACCGGACCAGACAATAAACTTTAGCGTTGTAACACGTCATTGGTTTAAAGCGTAAAACATTAAAGGGTTGACTTGTGCGATTCAAGTGGTATAATTTGATTTAAATTGATGAAAAAACAGAGGTTGAGGCTCATAAAAATGTATTCGGATGCAGCTTTAAGGGAGAGGTGAGTTTATGACTTTAAAGTGCTAAAGGATACAGGCGCAGAGCACGATTACTACCTCTGAGAGGGGGAGTGGAATGCAGAAAAAAGTGTTTCAGCTGATCGTTGATAACAATCCCGGTGTACTTTCCAGGATTTCGGGTTTGTTTTCAAGACGCGGATACAATATTGAGAGCATTACGGCCGGTGTGACGGCTGACCCGAGGTTTACAAGGATCACGATCGTTGCTTCTGGCGATGATGTTATTCTTGAACAGATTGAGAAGCAGGTCTCCAAGCTTGTGGACATCAGAGATATTCATGAGCTGCTTCCGCAGGACAGCGTATACAGAGAGCTGGCACTGGTCAAGGTGAGGGCAGAGGCCGCCAACAGGCAGAGTATTCTTGCAACTGCCAATATTTTCAGGGGCAACATCATTGATGTAAGCCCGGATTCACTTATCATTGAGATAACAGGCAATCAGTCCAAGGTTGACGCCTTTCTCAAGCTCCTTGAGGGCTATGAGATACTGGAGCTTGCAAGGACAGGTATTGCCGGTCTTGGAAGAGGAACAGACAAGGTCATCTACTTTGATGTATGACAGAAGGCTTCGATTGCATCATAGACTTCTGGCAATTTTTTCAGAATATGAGTGATGGGCCAAAGGCTTAGAAACTTCACTATATTTAATAAACAAAAACGGAGGAAAAACAAATGTCACAGGATGCACGTATTTTTTATCAGGAGGATTGTAATCTTTCACTGCTTGAGGGTAAGACAATCGCCATTATAGGTTATGGTTCACAGGGACATGCACACGCTCTGAACCTTAAGGAATCAGGCTGCAACGTTATTATCGGTCTCTATGAGGGATCCAAGAGCAAGGCTAAGGCTGAGGCACAGGGACTTAAGGTTTACAATACTGCTGAGGCTGCAAAGATGGCTGATATCATCATGATCCTTATCAATGATGAGAAGCAGGCCAAGATGTACAAAGAGGACATCGAGCCCAACCTTCAGCCCGGCAATATGCTGATGTTTGCACATGGCTTCAATATTCACTTCGGACTTATCAAGGCTCCTAAGGATGTGGATGTTACAATGATCGCTCCCAAGGCTCCGGGTCATACAGTTCGTTCGGAGTACCAGGCCGGAAAGGGAACACCTTGTCTTGTTGCTGTTGAGCAGGATGCTACAGGTAAGGCTCTTGATCTTGCACTTGCATATGGCGCCGGAATTGGCGGTGCAAGGGCCGGACTTCTTGAGACAACCTTCAGAACAGAGACTGAGACAGACCTGTTCGGTGAGCAGGCAGTTCTCTGCGGCGGCGTATGTGCTCTTATGCAGGCTGGCTTTGAGACTCTTGTTGAGGCAGGCTATGATCCGAGAAATGCTTATTTTGAGTGCGTTCACGAGATGAAGCTCATCGTTGACCTCATCTATCAGTCAGGCTTTGCCGGAATGAGATATTCAATTTCCAATACTGCAGAGTATGGCGATTATATCACCGGTCCCAAGATCATCACAGATGAGACCAAGAAGACAATGAAGAAGATTCTTTCTGACATCCAGGATGGTACATTTGCAAAGGACTTCCTGCTTGATATGTCAGAGGCAGGCGGACAGGTACACTTCAATGCCATGAGAAAGCTCCATGCAGAGCATCCCGCTGAGCAGATCGGTGCCGAGATCAGAAAGCTCTACAGCTGGAACAACGAGTCTGACAAGCTTATCAACAACTGATAATAATGTAATTTGATATTAAGCAAAAAAAGGCTTAAAATTATGGAGTGCCATTTTTACTGGCACTCCATTCTACAGTTAAGGGGAACGAGATGCCATTTCCGGGGGAGAAAAGCATAGGTAAGAGTGAATCGGGGAGAACAAAAGCCTATTATGTGCCTGCTGTTATGTTTGGCAGCAGCTTTGTTATGTACCTTATTTCGCTCCTTCCGATCTTTATTAAGCGTGGCCTTCCCTTTTTCTATTACGGCGATTACAATGTCCAACAGATTCCGTTTTATACTCTTGCGCACAGAGCAGTCAGGGCAGGGGACTTTTACTGGAACTGGAATCTGGATCTGGGTGGCTCGCTTTCGGGAGACCTTTCCTTTTATCTTCTTGGAAGTCCTTTTTTCTGGCTGACAGTTCCTTTCCCCGAAGAAGCGATACCATATCTGATGCCTGTTCTCATGGCGCTTAAGTATGCGGTTGCAGCCACTTGCGCCTATCTTTATATCAGCAGATATGTTCACAAGTACATCTATGGTATGATCGGAGGCTATCTTTATGCTTTCTCCGGATTTAATGCATGCAATATCGTATTCAATCACTTCACTGATATAGTTGCATTTTTCCCGCTTTATCTTCTTCTTTTTGAGAGGCTGATGGATGCAGAGACAAAAAGGGAAGAGAAGCTTTTGCCATCAGGGTGGCCATTTGTCTGTTTTTCTCTTATGACTGCATTTATGGCTATTGTGAATTATTATTTTTTCTTTGGCCAGGTATTGTTTCTGATCCTATATTTCTTCATAAGATATGCTAAAGAGGGTAATCTGAGGGATGGGCTGATAAGGTTTAACAGGGCGCTTTTTTCAGGTATACTCGGAACAGTACTTGCAGGCTTCTTCTTTATACCTGCAGTGGCAGGAGTAAGTGGTAATTCGAGACTGTCTGATTTTGTCACAGGCTACAACATGCTGGTATACCCAAGCGGGAAGCTTGTGTGGGATATATTTAAGAGCCTTGCTATGCTTCCGGATATCATTGGAAAGGGAACTCTGTTTTTTACTTCCACGGTAAAGTTCTCATCACTGGCAGCTTATATTCCGATGTATGGTATTTCTGGCGTGGTGGCTTTTTTTCTGCTTGGTAAAAAGAAGAGAAGCTGGCAGAAGACTCTTCTTTGTACTTGCTTAATAATTGCAGTTATCCCGGTCTATAATTCGGCTTTTTCGCTCTTTAACAGCTCATACTATGCCAGGTGGTTCTATATGCCTGTTCTCATAATGTGCCTGGTCACGGCAATGGCTGCTGAGAGAGGCAAGTCGGAGCAGATGAAAAAGGGAGCGATAGCCGCGGTATTCTTTTTCCTTCTCTTTGTGGCTGTATACCTTTTGCCTTCGACAAATAATGAAGGGAAAATTGTTTTTTTCAACATGTCTGACAACAATGAACTGTTTCTCTGGGACATGGGCGGAACGGCTGTTTTGTGTATAATGCTGCTGATTACTGCCTTTGTGCTGCCAAAGAAGATTTTTGTACACAGGGGGCAAGTCAGAAATCTTAGGGATGCATTAGTACTTTTCCTTGTGATATGCAGCTGTATAATAACAACCTTTATTCCGGTCAGAAACGGTAGCAGCATAATCAGTGACAGAGGAAAACAGAAATGGCAGGAGCAGATGCTTGAGGGGCGGGTAGATGTGGATCTTACAGGCTTTGCAAGAGGCGAGGTGGATTCAACTTCGACCAACTATGATATAGTGTGGAGTGTACCCTCCATTCACTGTTTTTTGAGCACAGTTCCGTCTGAGATATTTGATTTCCTTGAGGGTACAGCGAATATTGAGCGCACCGTTGAAACCAATATACCTGAGGACAGAGCCGGACTAAGGGCGATCCTGTCAGGAAGATACTACTTTGAAAACGCGGACATAAGCAAGGATAGAATCTTCAATAATGGTGAGGGGACTCCGGGTTATTACTACCTGGACACCCGGAATGGATTTGATATTTTTGAAAACCGTAATTACATACCGATGGGATTTTGCTTTGACCACTATATTACGGAATCGGAATGGGAGGACCTGGATCCTGAGACCTTTGACCTCGACCTTGTGAGAGCCCTTATACTGCCGGATGAGGTTGCCCTTGAAATAGGTGACAGCATTGCCATGGATGAGCTGTTTGCAGAGGATATTATCGTAGGAGGTCTTTCATACGATGATTTCGTGGATGAGTGCACTAAGCGCAGAAATACTGCGTGTACCGAATTTTTACCGGATACAAACGGATTTCTGGCCAGGACCGCGGAAATTCGTGATGACACTCTTGTTTTCTTCTCGGTACCTGCAAGAAAAGGCTTTTCATGTAAGGTGGACGGCTCGCCGGTCCCAATTTATAAAGCTGATTACGGGCTGATGGCAATACCGGTCAAGGGCGGTGCAGCCCATGAGATAAGGGTGGATTACGAGCTGGAAGGAAAAAAGATCGGCAATGTATTGTCTTTAATAGGACTTCTGATCCTTGCCGGCTATATTGTTTATATTAAAAAGTATCAATCAAATCAATAAAAATACAGTGTTCTGATATTTGTTCTTGTATGTTATATTTACAGTAATTATATTGATTTATATTATTTTGGAAGGAGACTAACAGGTATGAGCAAAATGACTATGAGCCAGAAGATTCTGGCAGCACATGCAAAGCTTGACAGCGTATCAGCCGGACAGCTGATCGAAGCTGATCTTGATCTTGTCCTTGGAAATGATATTACAAGCCCTGTGGCCATCAAGGAGATGAGCAAGTTCAATAAAGAGGGGGTATTTGACAAGGATAAGATTGCACTTGTTCCGGATCATTTTGTGCCCAACAAGGACATTAAATCTGCTGAGAACTGCAAGTGTGTAAGAGAATTTGCCAAAAGAAATAATATAACCAATTATTTTGAAGTGGGGAAAATGGGTATTGAGCATGCTCTTTTACCGGAACAGGGACTTACTGTACCCGGCGACCTCATAATAGGTGCGGATTCACATACCTGTACCTACGGTGCTGTAGGTGCTTTTTCAACAGGAATCGGTTCTACAGACATGGCTGCGGGAATGGCAACAGGAAAGGCCTGGTTCAAGGTTCCTTCTGCAATCAGATTCAATATAGTTGGAAAGCCGGGCAAATGGATCAGCGGCAAGGATGTTATCCTGCACATAATAGGAATGATCGGAGTTGACGGAGCTCTTTACAAGTCCATGGAGTTTGTTGGCGAGGGCATAAAGAATCTGTCCATGGATGACAGGTTTACAATTGCAAATATGGCCATTGAAGCAGGCGGTAAGAACGGAATCTTCCCTGTGGACGAGCTGACAATCGAATATCTTAAGAAGCACGCTCCCGGAAAGGAATACAAGGTTTTTGAGCCGGATGAGGATGCTGAATACGATGCGGAGTACACTATCGATCTAAGTGAGCTTAAGCCTACGGTTTCCTTCCCGCATCTTCCTGAGAATACTCATACCTTTGATGAGGGCTTTGATATAAAGATCGATCAGGTTGTGATCGGCTCCTGCACAAACGGACGGATAAGCGATATGAGATGTGCGGCAAAAATACTTAAGGGCCGCCATGTCGCTGAGGGTGTGAGGTGTATCGTAATTCCCGCGACACAGGAAATCTATCTGACAGCCATGGAGGAAGGACTAATAAGGACCTTTATCGAGGCCGGTGCTGTGGTTTCAACGCCTACCTGTGGTCCATGCCTTGGTGGTTACATGGGCGTTCTTGCTTCGGGAGAAAAGTGCGTATCTACCACAAACAGAAATTTTGTGGGCAGAATGGGAGCTATTGACTCTGAGATCTATCTTGCATCACCGGCTGTTGCAGCCGCAAGCGCAGTTACCGGCAAATTGTCCTGCGCAGAAGAGCTCGGTCTTTGAAAAATGCAGGAAGACAAATAATAGAGGAGGAACTGATTTATGAAAGCAGCAAAGGGAACAGTTTTTAAATATGGAGATAACGTTGATACAGATGTGATCATTCCTGCAAGATATCTCAACACCTCTGATGCAAAAGAGCTTGCTGAGCACTGCATGGAGGATATTGACAAGGACTTTGTCAAAAATGTCAAGGCCGGAGATATCATGGTGGCTGACAAGAATTTTGGCTGCGGCTCCTCGAGGGAACACGCGCCGATAGCAATAAAGGCTGCCGGTATAAGCTGTGTCATTGCAAAGAGCTTTGCAAGGATTTTTTATCGCAACAGTATCAATATAGGACTTCCTATCATAGAGTGCGAGGATGCTCCGGATAAAATTAATGCGGGGGATACGGTCAGCATCGACTTTGATACCGGACTGATAACAGACGAGACAACCGGAGAGACCTTTAAGGGGCAGGCATTCCCGCCGTTTATGCAGAAGATCATAGATTCCGACGGACTGATAAATTACATTAACACAAAATGAATATTTTGAGTTATGATGTTAGGGATAGCGAATTTCTGTAGGAATTCGCTATCCGTAAAGTTATAAATAAAACTGGAGGATATTGTATGGGCAAGCTTTACTGTGTGATCCCCTGTTATAATGAGCAGGAGGTTCTGCCCGAAACATCTTCAAGAATCAGAGAAAAGATAGAGGAGCTTATTTCAAAGGGCAAGATTTCACCTGAAAGCAGGGTTGTCTTTGTCAATGACGGGTCAAAGGATGAGACCTGGAATATTATATCCGCGCTCCACGAGGAGAATCCCGTCTTTCAGGGGATAAATCTTTCAAAGAACATGGGACATCAGAACGCGCTCCTGGCAGGTCTTATGACCGTCAAGGATTACTGTGATGCATGTATATCCATGGATGCTGATCTTCAGGATGATATAAATGCCATAGAACAGATGATTGATAAATTCAACGATGGATTTGATGTTGTCTACGGTGTAAGGTCAAAGCGTGCAACCGACACCTTTTTTAAGAGGGTTACGGCAGAGTCATTTTATAAGCTTATGGAAGGACTCGGAGCGAAGACTGTTTACAATCATGCTGACTACAGGCTCATGAGTAAGAGGGCTCTGATGGCTCTTTCCGAGTTTGGAGAGGTCAATCTTTTCCTTCGCGGAATTGTTCCGATGGTCGGTTTTAAGAGCGACATCGTCTATTACGAGAGGGCAGAGAGATTTGCCGGGGAGAGCAAATATCCTCTGAAAAAAATGATAAGCTTTGCAGTTCAGGGAATAACAAGTCTGTCAACCAAGCCGATAAAAATGATCACGGGGCTTGGTGTTCTGATATTTTTTGTCAGCATACTGGTGTTTATTTATTCTCTGGCGAGATATTTTACAGGTCACACTGTGGCAGGCTGGACCACCACGGTGCTTTCGGTATGGGCGATTGGCGGTCTTATAATGATATCGCTGGGAGTTATCGGAGAGTATATCGGGAAAATTTATCTCGAGACCAAGAACCGGCCAAGATATATAATAGAGTCCTATTTAGGGGATGAAGAAGAGAACAGAGGAGACTTATAAATGGCTAACGGACACGGAAAGAAACCGGAAGATTTTAAGAAGCAGATGGAGGAAAACTTTAGAGTCGCCCTCTCAGAGTACTCACATGTCAGGAAGGTTATAGGTATTGTGAGCGGAAAGGGAGGTGTGGGGAAGAGTCTTGTGACCGGTCTTTCTGCTGTTGCTATGAATAACAGTGGATATCAGACTGCGATCATGGATGCTGATATAACAGGCCCTTCAATTCCCAAAATGTTTGGGATAGGTAAGTCCAATTTTGCAGATGAGACAGGAATGCTCCCGGCAGTTACGGCAGGCGGGATGAAGATTATGTCTCTGAATATGCTCATGGACAATGAGACAGACCCCGTAGTCTGGAGAGGACCGGTTATAGCCGGAATTGTCAAGCAGTTCTGGTCGGATGTCAACTGGGGCAATGTAGATTTTATGTTCGTAGACATGCCTCCCGGAACAGGCGATGTGCCGCTTACGGTATTTCAGTCTCTGCCTGTTGACGGGATAATTGTGGTGGCAACTCCTCAGGAGCTGGTGGGCATGATAGTCGAGAAGGCTGTCAATATGGCAAAACTGATGAACATCCCTGTTCTCGGGGTGGTAGAGAACATGAGCTATATGACCTGCCCTCACTGCGGTGAAAAGATTTACATGTTTGGGAACAGCAAAATAGACGAGTATGCAGAGGGGCTTGGACTTAGTGTACTTGGCAAAATCCCCATGAACCCTGACTTTGCAAAGAAGTGCGACGAGGGACTTGCTGAGGAGCTGGATGTTGACTGCATGAACAGTCTGGTTGATATTCTTAAAGGAATGATACAGTAAAAAAATATGAAAATGAAACCCGAAAAAAACCAGATAACCTGGGGGATAACCCTTTTTTGTGTAGCGGTTGCGGTTATGCTGGCTTATTACATAATGTTTGACGGAAGGACTATACTGGATTTCTTTACCAAAATTCTGGATTCTCTTTCCGGTATCATTATAGGACTTATCATTGCATATATTTTGATACCGCTGCTTAATAAGATTGAAGAGAGGATTCTTATTCCTGTATACCGGAAGTTTGGAATAGATGTATCTTCTTCTGCGAATGCTGATAAAAAGAAGAAAAAGCAAATGAGGGGCATAGCAGTCCTGTTGACTATGATGATTTTCATCCTCATCATTTATCTTCTGATAATCATCATTTTCCCTCAATTGGTGAGCAGCGTAAGGGAAATTATTAACAATCTTCCGATGTATATTAAGAATATGGATGAGTATTCCAACCTGCTGTATGATAAATATCCTGAACTTCAGGAGTTTTTGGATTCACAGCTGGATTCCTATTATGCTTCACTCTCAAGCTTCATTACGCATAATATCAAGCCGTTCCTTCCAGAGGTCGGAACAGTGGTGAAATTTGCTTCACAGAGCTTTATTTCTGCAATCGGTACTGTTATTGATCTGGTCTTGGGTATTATTGTTGCAGTATATGTACTAAATTCCAAAGAACGGTTTACCTCGAGAGGTAAAAAGCTTGTATATGCGTTTTTTAATGAGGATGTGGCCAATGAACTTATTGGAGGGTTCAGGTTTGTAAATAAAACCTTTGAGGGATTTATTGGCGGTAAGCTCCTGGATTCTATGGTGATAGGCCTTATCTGCTATATTGGCTGCCTGCTTCTTGATATTAATTATCCTGTGCTGATATCGGTTATTGTCGGAGTGACAAACATAGTTCCCTTCTTTGGACCATACATCGGAGCAGCTTTGGGAGCTATTCTGCTTGTCCTGATCGATCCGATCAAGGCGCTGGTATTTTTGATATTTGTTCTTATACTGCAGCAATTTGACGGCAATGTTCTGGGACCGATAATTCTCGGTGGATCCACAGGTATATCAAGCTTCTGGGTCATCTTTGCAATCACATTTTTCGGTGGACTGTGGGGAGTTGTGGGATGGCTGATCGGTGTCCCGATTTTTGCAGTGTTCTATGCCCTTGTTTCAAGAATAACCAATCATTATCTTAGGACAAGGGGACTTAGCACACGTACGGCTGACTACACTAATCTTGCTTACATTGAGAACGGAGAGTACAAGACTCTTGATGACAAGAACAACAGCAAGTTTCAGGTATCTCAAAAGCAATCTGCTTTCAAAAAGATTTTAAGGAAAAAATCTTGACTACGGGAATTAACGATTTATAATTTATATTAGTGCTTTGACGTGCTAAAGCACCATATGGTTTTTAAATATAAAACTATAGATCCTGAGTAAAAAGCATAATATGCAGATAACGGGATCAAAGGAAGGGGATAACAAATATGGGAAAAAAGAATTTGGATTGGGCGAATATCGGCTTCACATACATGGTTGCCGACAAGAGGTACGTTTCCAACTACAAGGACGGAAAGTGGGATGACGGCTGTATCACAGAGGATTCCAAGATTGTTCTTTCCGAGGATGCCGGAGTTCTTCATTATGCTCAGGAATGCTTTGAGGGTCTCAAGGCATATGAAACAGAAGACGGAAGAATTGTTACCTTCAGACCTGACTTAAATGCAAGCAGAATGGTCGATTCTGCCACCAGACTGGAGATGCCTCCATTTCCTGAGGACAGATTCCTTAAGGCTGTCGAGGAGGCGGTTGCAGCTAATGCTGACTGGGTGCCTCCATATGGAAGCGGAGCTACTTTGTACATAAGGCCGGTTATGTTTGCTACAGGCAATGTTATCGGTGTAAAGCCTGCAGATGAATATCAGTTCAGAATTTTTGTAACACCCGTAGGCCCCTACTTCAAGGGCGGCGCTAAGCCTATCGTTGTAAAGATCAGTGATTTTGACAGGGCAGCACCTCACGGAACAGGAAATATAAAGGCAGGACTCAACTATGCAATGAGTCTGCATGCAATCGTAACAGCACATGAAGAAGGCTTTGCTGAAAATGTTTATCTTGATGCAGAGTCAAGGACATATATTGAGGAGACAGGTGGAGCGAATATTATCTTTGTGACTAAGGATGGTGGTCTTGTTGTTCCAAAGTCACACACTGACTCAATCCTTCCATCTATCACCAGAAGATCGATAGTCTATGTAGCCAAAGAGATTTTGGGAATGACAGTAGAAGAGAGACCTGTTAAGCTCTCAGAGGTTCCTGAATTTGTTGAGATGGGACTTTGCGGTACAGCTGCCGTGATCAGCCCTGTTGGCAAGATCAATGACCATGGAAAGGAAATAAGCTTTGCCAATGGCTGTGATGAGATGGGACCGGTTATCAAAAAGCTCTACGACACCCTCACAGGTATTCAGATGGGAACTATAGAGGCGCCCGCAGGCTGGATCCACGAGATAAAAGTCTGATACGTGAACCAAAGCTTAACGCCGTCAATCATTTAGAATAGTGATTGACGGCGTTCTTATTTTACTTGTTGCAGTTTTGTGAGTATTTTTTTGGTGATATCCCGACTGATTTTGTGAAGGCCTTCAGGAAGTTGCTGTAGTCCGAGAAGCCGCAGCGGTCACAGACTTCACTGACTCCGTATCCTTCAGCGAGAAGGGACTTGGCAATGGATATCCGACGGGCAGTCATGTATTTATTTATGGTGGTTCCGGTGGCTGACTTAAAAATGCGGCAGATGTAAGACTCACTTATGTAAAACTGTTTGGACAGATCGCTTATGGATATTGGATACTGGATATTGTTGTTGAGGTAGGAGAGGATGGAGTCAACCTGCTCATTGTAGGTTGCAGGCTTCTCGGAATCGGATTTGCTCTCTCTCTTAGCTACAATTTGATTGATCATGACGAAGAGCTCAGTAAAAGTGGCGCGCTCTAAAAGGTCATGTCCAAACCCGTTGCTGGTCACAAGCTTGTTGATGAAGTATAAAAATCGGCTCTGCTGTTCCTGAGAGAGTGTGATCTTGTGGGAAAAATGCTCACTCCGGTTCTGGAAACAGGCATCAAGATTTGTTTCTTCACTTGAAATGCTCTTCATGTATTCCGGGTCTATCATTATTACGATTCTCTCATGGAGCTCCTTGTCAATCTGAGTAAGATAGTGTGAGTCATACTGATTGATGAGGAAGAGGTCTCCGGGATTTATGTCATAGAGCTGGTTGTCTATCAGAAACTGCTTTCCTCCCGAAACTGAAAAGTATACTTCGTAGCAGTCATGAATATGCATCTCCATTGCCTTGTCATCCTTGTAGAGATGGGCTACTGAGAAATATTTATTTTCGATACTTGCCTTCATGGCTTCTTTACATGAGTTTAGCTCTTTCATCTTAATACCTCTCATTGTTTTTATAAGTTACAATTTAGTGACAGCAGGCTTAGGCAGTCAGCTGAATTGCTATTTTACAAAATTTTCATGGAAAACACATTGGAAATGCTGAAATTATCGGCATGTAAAGGCTTACATGAAATTCACATTTTTAATAATAACCAATTCATTCATTATTTGCAATATTTATTACTGAATTTTCTATAAAATTGAAAATATAAAATTTAAGGAGTAATAGTTGTTGACAAAATCATCATGTATAGGTAAAATACATGAGTATGCTAATTATTAAACGTAAATAACTGCTCTGTTTTGAAAAGGCGGTTTCTTATACGGATACAGTAAGGAGGTGTTACTGAAATGTCAATCTGCCCAAAGAATAAATCATCAAAGGGACACAGAGATCAGAGAAGAGCTAATTGGAAAATGACAGCTCCTACTTTGGTTAAGTGCAGTCATTGCGGCGCTCTTATGCAGCCTCACATGGCCTGCAAGAAGTGCGGCTACTACAATAAGAAGAGCATTGTTGAAGTTGAGGCTTAAGTTTTGTAATACCTCATTTATTCACGAATTTAAGGCTTTCCGGCTTTGGCCGGAAAGCCTTGATTTTTGTCTGACTGTTTAGTATAGTGGATTAGTGTACCATCTCAATCATTTCTTTACTTATTTGCACCATCTTGCCGCCATATGCCGCGTTGTCATCAGTCGTCGATGCCCGCATCGACTTCTTCTTCCGCCTTGCATATGACGACAAGCTGGCACAAATAAGTTAAAGAATGATTGAGACGGCACACTAGTGTACCATCTCAATCATTTTTAATGAAAAATATCTCAATTGAAAATGGCTGAGACACACACTTGTTATAACTAACCGTTTTAGAGGAGAGTATGAATGGCTGATATTGTTAGAGTTGCGCTCGACGCAATGGGAGGCGACAATGCTCCTTATGTCACGGTCAAGGGTGCTGTTGATGCTGTCTCTGAATGTGACAGACTCAAGGTCTTTCTGGTTGGGCAGAAGGACAGGATTGAGCAGGAACTATCCGGGTACCGGTATGACAAGGACAGGATCGAAGTCGTAAATGCTACAGAAGTGATTGAGATGGCAGAGCCGCCTGTAATGGCAATCCGCAAAAAGAAGGACTCTTCCATCGTAAAGGCCATGTACATGGTCAACCACGGTGAGGCAGATGCCTATGTTTCTGCCGGAAGTACCGGAGCGACACTGGTAGGTGGCCAGGTAATAGTTGGAAGGCTGAAAGGGGTTGAGAGGGCACCGCTGGCACCGCTCATTCCCACTGAGAAGGGCAATTCACTGCTCATTGACTGCGGAGCCAATGTTGATGCAAGAAGTCCGCATCTGGTTCAGTTTGCCAAGATGGGTACCGTCTACATGGAAAATGTGATGGGCATCAAGAACCCGACAGTTGCAATAGTGAATATTGGAGCTGAAGAAGAAAAAGGAAATGCTCTTGTAAAGGAGACATTCCCTCTTTTGAAAAACTGTCCTGACATCAATTTCATAGGAAGCATTGAGGCACGGGATATCCCTGCCGGAGGTGCTGATATCATTGTATGTGAGGCCTTTACGGGGAATGTGATACTCAAGATGTATGAGGGTGTTGCCACATCCATGCTTCACATCATAAAAAAGGGACTGATGAGTAATCTCAAGACTAAGATCGGGGCACTTCTTATCAAGGACGATCTCAAGAAATCTCTTGCAGATTACAGTATGGACAAATATGGCGGAGCACCGATGCTTGGACTTAAGGGACTTGTTGTAAAGACTCACGGCAGTGCCAATGATATTGAGGTCAAGAACTCAATACTGCAGTGTGTTACATTTACCGAACAAAAGATAAGTGAAAAGATCAGCGCCAAGATATCTGACTGACAGCGGCGTTGATAATACAAATTTTAAAAATGGGAGATTTATTATGGAATTCGAAAAGATGAAAGAAGTTATTGCAAATGTACTTAATGTTGATCCTGAGGAGATCACTCCTGAAACAACATTTACAGAGGATCTTGGGGCTGATTCACTGGATCTTTTCCAGATTATAATGGGACTTGAGGATGAGTTCGATGTACAGATTGATCCGGAGAAGACAGAGAATATTACCACTGTCGGTGAGGCGGTTGAGCTTCTTAAGAATGCTATCGGAAAATAAACAAATAAGAGGCGGCCTTTGCTGCCTCTTAATTTTTAGGCGTATGATTTAGCCAAATGAGATTACAAGGGTAAGATGCGATGCTACATGATTCAGATATAGACAAATTTGAAAGACTAATTGGTTATACATTTAAGGATAAGGCACTGCTTATTCAGGCCTTCACCCACAGCTCTTTTGTAAATGAGCAGAAGATAAATAAAAAGAGCGACTATGAGAGGCTTGAGTTTCTGGGAGATGCAGTTCTGGAGATGATTTCAAGTGCATATCTGTTCAGGACATTTCCCGATAAAAAAGAGGGAGAGATGTCAAAAATCCGTGCTGCTCTTGTATGCGAGGGGGCTCTTGCCATGGATTCGGAAAAGCTTGATATCAGGAATTATATTCAGCTTGGAAAGGGCGAAGAAGCAACCGGAGGAAGGCAAAAGGAGTCGATAATTGCCGATGTCATGGAGGCAATCATCGGTGCTTTATTCCTCGATGGAGGAATCGAGGAGTCAAAGCGCTTTATAGACAGTTATGTCCTTACAAACAAGGAAGCAATTGACAGATTCGGGGACAGCAAGTCATTGCTGCAGGAGTTTACCCAGGGACATAATCTGGGAAGCATAAGGTATGAAATATGTGGCGAAAGTGGGCCTGAACATGATAAAATATTTGAGGTTCGCGTTTTCGTAGGCAATGAGAAACTGGGAGAGGGAACAGGCAAGACCAAGAAGGCTGCTGAGCAGGTTGCCGCCTTTTATGCTTTGCTTGCACTTAAGAAAAGATATAAATGTATTTAAAAAGTATTGAGATTCACGGCTTTAAGTCTTTTGCAAATAAGATAAAATTTGATTTTCACAATGGCATCACCGGAATAGTAGGACCTAACGGATCGGGTAAGAGCAATGTTGCCGATGCTGTAAGATGGGTTCTTGGAGAACAGCGTATCAAGCAGCTTCGTGGCGGTTCCATGCAGGATGTCATATTCGCCGGCACAGAGCTTCGAAAGCCACTTGGATATGCCTATGTAGCCATTACGCTTGACAATTCCGACCATTCGCTGGCTATTGACTACGATGAGGTCACGGTATCAAGACGTCTTTACAGGTCCGGTGAAAGTGAATACATGATCAATGGCTCCACCTGCAGGCTCAAGGATGTAAATGAGCTTTTTATGGATACCGGTATAGGTAAAGAGGGCTACTCAATTATCGGACAGGGCCAGATAGAGCAGATTCTTTCAAGTAAGCCTGAGGACAGGAGAAATCTCTTTGACGAAGCTGCTGGTATTGTGAAGTTCAAGGCAAGAAAAGAGACTGCAATCAAGAAGCTGGAGGATGAGAAGATCAATCTTACCCGTATCAGCGATATATTGCAGGAGCTTGAAAAGCAGCTTGGCCCTTTGAAGAAGCAGTCTGAAACAGCCAGGGAATACCTCACTTACAAGGAAAGACTCAAGACTTTGGATGTGAATATGTTCCTGGTTGAGAACAGATCACAGAAACAGCAGCTCGAAGAGGCATCCCAAAACTATGAGATAGCGTTTGGGGCACTTGAGGAAGCCAAGGAAACATACGAGAAGACAAAAGAGGAATATGAGAGCATCCAGAAACAGCTGGAGGACGTTGACAGAGAAATTGATGAGGCAAGGGCCAGGATAACGGATTCCTCTATAAAAAGGGAAAAACTTGAGGGACAGATAGGTATTCTGAATGAGAAGATCAAATCTGCCTCTGATAACGATGCTCATTTTAAGAAGAGACAACGGGATGAGCAGGAAAAAATAGAGATAAGAAATGCTGAGAAGGAAAAGCTTCTTGAGGAGAAGGAAAAAATTGATTCAGAGGCCAGGGAGCTGCTTTCCGAAAGGAGCGAAGCAAGGAAAGAGCTGGACAGCGTTCTTCTTCAGATTTCAAATATCAATGATGAAATAGAACAGTGTAAAAATACTATTGTAGAAACTCTTGATAAAAGGGCCAACATAAAATCAAAGCTCAGCTCACTGGACACCATGAAGGAGCAGGTGAACATAAGAAAGGCAGAGCTCACAGGTAAGCTTGTCAGGGCCCGTTCTGATGAGTCCAGGCAGGAGGAGACACTTAAAAAGCTAAAGGATGAGTTTGACGCTGTTACAGAGCAGATTTCTCAGATGAACCGGAAAAAGAAGGATGCAGAATCAGAGCTTGTCGGAATAAGGGAAAAACTTACCGCGAAGGATGAGGAGCTCCGAAAGAACGGGGAGCAGTATCAGCAGCTTAAGTCAAGACATGATGCACTGGCAAATATAACCGAGAGATATGAGGGATATGGCGGATCGGTCAAGAAGGTCATGGAGCGAAAGGATGATACAAAGGGTATCATCGGTGTAGTTGCAGATATAATCAAGACAGAGCCAAAATATGAGACTGCGATAGAGGTGGCTCTCGGTGGCAACATTCAGAACATAGTAACAGATGACGAAGAAACAGCCAAGAAGATGATCCGTTACCTCAAGGATACAAAGGCAGGAAGGGCAACCTTTCTTCCTCTTACTTCACTTGATAATCCGCCTGAGTTAAAGGCCAGGGAGGTTT
The DNA here is from genome assembly GCA_024694565.1 of Butyrivibrio sp. GTDB lineage: Bacteria > Bacillota > Clostridia > Lachnospirales > Lachnospiraceae > Butyrivibrio. The sequence goes on from JAILJR010000151.1 coordinate 39,401, forward strand.
TGAATGAAAAGGGCGTACTTGGTATGGCGGATGAGCTTGTCACAACGGATGAAAAGTACAAGACTGTTGCACGTGCCATGCTTGGACGTATCGTCGTTGTGGACAATGTTGACAATGCAGTTAAGATAGCCAGGAAGTATAATTATACTATCAGGATGGTAACTCTCGAGGGAGAGCTTCTGGTACCCGGAGGAGCCATAAGCGGAGGTGCATTCAGGAATAATTCCAATCTCCTTGGGCGAAGAAGAGAGATGGATGAGCTTGAGAGCGGCATCAAAAAAGCAAAGGAAAAGACCGAAAAGCTTCAGGAGGAAATAAAAGCTACAAAGGATAAACGAAATGAACTGAGATCCCTTGTAGAAGAGATAAGGACAAAGCTGCAGGAGAAATTCATCGCTCAGAATACTGCCAGAATAAATGTTGAGAACGAAGAGAAGCGGATGAATGAGCAGAAGAACAGCTTCACGTCTCTTCGAAGCGAAAATGCAGAGATCGAAGAAAAGCTTAAGGATATAGCAAGGCAGAAGGATGAAGCTCTTTTGTCTCTCACTGAATCACAGAACCTTGAGAAGGAAGCCTCTGACAAGGTTAACAGATTCCAGGCGCAGCTTGAAGGCCTTCACGAGATTGAGGAGAAGGAAAACGAGAAGGTTGCCAAGTGGGACATCCAGTATGAGAGGATCAAGCAGAAACAGGAATTCCAACAGCAGAATATTGAGCGTGTCAATGAAGAGATAAGATCCGAAGAGGAAGCTCTTGCGGAGATTCTTGAAACGATTAAGAAGAATACAAGTACTCTTGATCAGAGCAAAAAGGACATCGAGGAGATAAGGCTTACAATTGAAGCCTCTGAAGATGTGCACACAGATGCTACCAAAAAGCTGGATGAGAAGAGAGAGATAAAAAAGTCTCTTTCCGATTCTCAGAAGGAATTCTTTACCAGGACACAGGAGCTGAACAGGCAAATGTCTGATCTGGACAAGGAGGTTGTAAGGCTCTCCAATAAAAAGGAGAAATGCCAGGAGGCAATAGAAACCCAGATAAGCTATATGTGGAACGAATACCAGATAACGCTCTCAGATGCTGCTGAGCTTCGGAATGAGGAGATGACAGATATTCCTGCAATGCGGCGTGAAATTACTTCTCTCAAGGATTCAATCAGAAAACTGGGTGTGGTAAATGTAAATGCCATAGAGGATTACAAGAACATATCCGAGCGCTATGTATTCATGAAAAATCAGCACGATGACATCATAGAGGCCGAGAGGCAGCTAAGGGAGATAATCCAGGAGCTTGATGAATCCATGAGAAAGCAGTTCATTGAGCAGTTCCATCTGATAAATTCGGAGTTCGACAAGGTGTTCAAGGAGATGTTCGGCGGTGGTAAGGGCAACCTTGAGCTTGCAGAGAACGAGGATGTGCTTGAAGCCGGTATCAGGATAAATGCGCAGCCTCCGGGAAAGAAGCTTGTAAATATGATGCAGATGTCCGGTGGAGAGAAAGCTTTAACGGCTATTGCACTTCTGTTTGCGATTCAGAATCTCAAGCCTTCTCCTTTCTGCCTTCTTGATGAGATAGAGGCGGCTCTTGATGAGAATAACGTGGTTCGTTTTGCCAGATATCTTCACAAGCTTTCGAGCACGCAGTTTATTGTAATTACTCATCGTCGTGGTACAATGGAAAGTGCTGACAGACTATACGGTATAACAATGCAGGAGAAAGGTGTATCCACACTGGTTAGTGTAAACCTCATTGATAAGGAGCTTACAAACTGATGGCAGGATTTTTTGAAAAATTAGCGGCGGGTCTTACAAAGACACGCGACAAATTCGTCAAGGGAATAGATAATGTCTTTAACGGATATACAAGCATTGATGATGACTTCTATGAGGAGCTTGAGGAAGTGCTCATCATGGGTGATATCGGTGTCAATGCGACCAGTACAATAATGGACAGGCTGCGTGAGCACGTCAGGGAGCAGCACATCACTGACCCTGAGAAGTGCAGGGCTCTCCTTTTGCAGGATATCTGGCAACAGATGAAGATTGATGAGCATGCCTATGATTTTGAGGACAAAAAGACCATAATCTTCGTTATAGGAGTAAACGGAGTAGGCAAGACCACATCTGTCGGAAAGCTTGCAGCGATATTCAAAAACAAGGGCAAGAAGGTGATCATAGCCGCTGCGGATACCTACAGGGCGGCTGCCACGGAACAGCTTGTTGAGTGGGCTGACAGGGCAGGAGCTCCAATAATCACAGGAAGGGAGGGTGCAGATCCCGCCAGCGTAATATATGATGCAACAAGCGCTTTTAAGGCAAGGGACTGTGATATTCTCATTGTTGATACCGCCGGAAGGCTTCACAACAAAAAGAACCTGATGGAGGAGCTTGCCAAGATGAACAGGATCATTGACAAGGAACTTCCCGGTATCTGCAGGGAGAACTTTATTGTTCTTGACGGCACTACAGGACAGAACGCGATCATGCAGGCCCGTGAGTTTGGCGATGTTGCAGATCTGACAGGTATCATTCTCACAAAGCTTGATGGTACAGCAAAGGGAGGTATTGCGGTAGCAATAGTATCGGAGCTCAATATTCCTGTAAAATATGTTGGTGTCGGCGAAGGCATAGATGACCTGGAGAGATTCAGTCCGGCTGAATTTGTGGACGCACTGTTTCTTGACAGCGTAGAGAAGAAATGATGATTCTTATATAAAAAGATGTTGAGGTCAAAAGTCACCTGGTGGCTCCGTGGCTGTGCATATTGCACAAGCAACTGAGAGGCCCTTGTGAGCGGTTGGTACTTAGAGGCCGTACTTTGGCCTCTTAGTACCGTTACCAGCGAGCAGGAGCGAAAGCGTGCCCGAAGTGATTGCACAATATGCACAGCCATGGAGACGCAAGGTGACTTTTGACCTCAACATCATAAAAATATAAAAATTCCTGGGATTCACCAAAGGAGGGGAGACGACAGATGTCTGATGAAAAAAAGATGACTCTTGAGAAATTTGAAGAGGCGTATGAGGATGTTAAGAAGGTAACGCTTGAGACCAAACTTATTTACAGCGACTACTGGAGCGGTGCTACGGGTAATAAGGTTTATTTAAAGCCGGAGAATCTCCAGAGAACCGGTGCATATAAGGTGCGGGGGGCATATTACAAAATAACGACAATGTCTGATGAGGAGAGGAAGAAGGGGCTTATAACAGCTTCTGCAGGCAACCATGCACAGGGAGTGGCTTATGCTGCGAGGCAGTACGGTGTAAAGGCTACAATCTGCATGCCTACCTCCACACCGCTTATAAAGGTTAACAGAACAAAGGCACTTGGAGCTGAGGTCGTGCTTTATGGCGATGTTTATGACGATGCCTACAAAAAGGCATTAGAGCTTGCCAAAGAGCATGGTTATACACTGGTGCATCCTTTCGATGATCTTGATGTTGCAACAGGCCAGGGAACTATCGCAATGGAGATAATCAAGGAGCTGCCGACTGTTGATATCATTCTTGTTCCGATTGGAGGAGGCGGACTTGCTACAGGAGTTTCGACTCTGGCAAAGCTGCTCAATCCCAAAATAAAGGTTATAGGTGTTGAGCCTGCCGGTGCAAACTGTATGCAGCAGTCTTTAAAAGAGGGAAAGGTAGTGACAATGCCCAGTGTAAACACCATTGCAGACGGAACTGCGGTAAAGACACCGGGAGAGCATATCTTTCCATATATTCAGAAAAATCTTGATGACATTATAACAGTTCCCGATGAGGATCTTGTTGTCTCTTTCCTTGACATGGTTGAGAATCACAAGATGGTTGTGGAGAACTCAGGACTATTGTCTGTTGCAGCTCTGAGGCAGCTCGGGGTAAAGAACAAGAAGATTGCCTGCGTTCTCTCCGGAGGAAATATGGACATTATCACAATGTCCTCCGTTGTACAGCAGGGACTGATAATGAGAGACAGGATATTTACAGTTTCCGTGCTTCTTCCTGACAAGCCGGGTGAGCTCTCCAGAGTTGCGGGGGTAATTGCAGAGGTCAGCGGCAATGTCATAAAGCTTGAGCACAATCAGTTTGTATCCATCAACAGAAATGCAGCTGTTGAGCTGAGGATCACTCTTGAAGCCTTCGGAAGCGATCACAAGGAGCAGATTCTTGCTGCGCTCAAGGAAAAGGGATATCAGCCCAAGATAGTAAGGACCAATATTTGATAAATAAATCAAAGAAAAAGGTCATTATTTGTGCATAGTTATTTTGATGAGAGAAAGTGGAGTATGAAAAAAAGTAAAGCTTCAGATTACCGTTATGTAAGGGGTTTGCGAAACACTCATAACATAATATCCATAATATTTCTGAGCCTTGTTTCAATTCTGGCTCTATCCTTCAGTATTGTCCTTCTTATCAGAAACGCGACGCTTCAAAGGCAGGAGGAAGCTGTGCAGAGTGAGCTTGACGCTCTGAATGCCGAGGGGTATTTCACAACCACGGAGACACAAAAGCTCGTGGAGACAGCAAAGAAGGAAGCTGAGGAAACAACGAAGAGCTCCATAAGGAGTATGATACAGAAAAAACTGGAAAGCGGCGACAGCACAATATCTGCAATAAGAGCACTGTTTCCGGAGCAGATGGTCGTTGCCAGCTCAGGCAGGTACTATTTCTTTCCGATACTTGATGCCATAAAACGCCACGGCTTTTCCGACACCGACTTTGAGCTTGATGAAAAGGGCTTCATCAAGTATGTGGGAGAGGACAAAAGCTTGACCTTCAGGAACGGAGTCGATGTCTCCAGATTTCAGGGAGATATTGACTGGGCCAGAGTTGCCGGCGCAGGCATTGACTTTGCCATTGTAAGAGCCGGACTCAGGGGAACAACAGAGGGCAAGGTTCTTGCTGATGACTGCTTTGAGGACAATGTGGAGGGAGCACTGAAAAACGGCATCGATGTTGGTGTGTATTTTTATTCCCAGGCCATAAATGAGGCTGAGGCAAAAGAGGAAGCTCAGATGATGCTGGATATGATAGAGCCCTATGAGATCAAATATCCGGTAGTTATCGATGTGGAATCTGCTGATTCCGAAAATGCAAGGACCAACAATCTGACTACAGATCAGTATGAAGCAGTGGTAAGGACATTTCTGGAGACTGTCAGAAATGCCGGCTACACGCCAATGATCTATGGCAATGTCAAGACATATACTCTTCTTGTAGATGCAATTGATGTCGATGATTACGACATATGGATAGCATATTACGGCATTCCCATGTACTACCCTTATCACTTTGATATTTGGCAGTACAGCTCCACAGGTACTGTTCCCGGTATAGAGGGAAATGTGGATTTAAATATTTGCCTGACAGATTATACCGCGAAGAATTGATTTATGAAGGTGTCAAGAAAAAATACTTGACACCTTCTTTATTTAGGACTAATATAACATTTGTGCTTATATTGAAAGGTGTGTTTTTCAATGGACAAGATCGTGGAACAGGGCTTGTTGTATGACTTCTACGGCGAGCTTTTAACTGATCATCAGAAAAAGATATATGAGTCCGCCGTTTATGAAGATATGTCGCTCACCGAAATAGCCGATGAGAATGGCATAAGCAAGCAGGGGGTGCATGATATTCTGAAAAGATGCACCCGGGCACTTCAGGAATACGAGGATAAGCTTCACATGATAAGGCGCTTTGAGGCAATCAAGACGCAGGCAGAAGAGCTTAAAAGCTTATCTGAAAATGCCGAGGCTTTAGAGACTATTCAGAGGAGCATAGCTGATATTTCTGATAAAATTCTGGAGGAGCTTGGTTAATGGCTTTTGAAAGTCTTACAGACAAATTACAAAATATATTCAAGAACCTTAGGAGCAAGGGTGTCCTTACCGAAGAGGATGTAAAGGTTGCACTCAAGGAAGTAAAGATGGCCCTTCTTGAGGCCGACGTAAGCTTTAAGGTAGTAAAGCAGTTTGTTTCATCTGTAGAAAAAAGGGCTATAGGTGAGGGCGTTTTAAACGGACTTAATCCCGGGCAGATGGTCATCAAAATAGTCAATGAAGAGATGATATCCCTGATGGGTTCCGATACCACAGAGATAGCACTTTTGCCCATCAATGAGATCACGGTTATCATGATGTGTGGTCTTCAGGGCTCAGGTAAGACGACTACCGCGGCCAAGATCGCCGGCAAGCTCAAGCTTAAAGGACGAAAGGTTCTTCTGGCTGCCTGTGATATCTACAGGCCTGCTGCCATAGATCAGCTGCGCATCAATGCCCAGAAGCAGGGTGTCGACTTCTTTTCAATGGGAACTGATGTAAGTGCAGTTGAAATTGCGAAGGCATCTGTCGAGTATGCCCGCAAGAACCAGGACAACGTTGTTATCATAGATACTGCAGGACGACTTCAGATTGATGAAGCCATGATGCAGGAGCTCGTTGATATAAAGAACAATGTCGCGGTCAATCAGTCACTCCTTGTTGTGGATGCCATGACAGGTCAGGATGCGGTGAACGTTGCTACTCAGTTCAATGAGAAGGTTGGCATTGACGGAATTATCCTTTCCAAGATGGATGGTGATTCAAGAGGCGGTGCAGCTCTTTCAGCCAAGGCAGTGACAGGCAAGCCGATTCTCTACGTAGGTATGGGCGAGAAATTAAGCGATCTCGAGCAGTTCTACCCTGACAGAATGGCCAGCAGGATACTTGGCATGGGTGATGTGCTGAGCCTGATTGATAAGGCGATTGAAGCCAACGCCGAAATGGATGCCCAAAAAGAAAAAGAGATGGCCCAGAAGATGAAGAAGGGCAAGCTCGATTTCGAGATGTATCTTGAGAGCATGAAACAGATGCGCAATATGGGCGGACTTGGTGCGATAATGAATATGCTTCCCGGAATGGGCAGGATAAGCGACGACCAGCTTCCCGATGAGAAGGAGCTTGCAAGGCTTGAAGCCATAGTTCTTTCAATGACACCACAGGAGCGCAAGAATCCCAAGCTGATGACTCCGCAGAGAAAGTACAGGATAGCTAAGGGTTCAGGAAATGATATAGCCGCTGTAAACAGATTCATCAAACAGTTTGATCAGATGCAAAAGATGATGAAGCAGATGCCGGGGCTCTTCGGAGGCAAGAAGAGAGGCATGGGCGGCCTTGGAGGTTTGGGAAGATTTTCGGGAAAAAATAAGTTCTTTTAATACAAGATATGTCTTTGCAGCAAGTGCTGTCTGATACATATAAAACAAGTAAATTTTTATAATTTTAATGGAGGAAAGTTAAAATGGCAGTAAAAATCAGATTAAAGAGAATTGGTAAGAAGAAGGTTCCTTTTTACAGAATTATCGTTTCAGATTCAAAGTTCCCTGTACAGGGCAAGTTCATTGAGGAGATCGGAACTTATGATCCCAACACAGATCCCAGCACAGTAAAGGTTAATGAGGAGCTTGCCAGGAAGTGGCTTTCAAATGGTGCTCAGCCAACAGAGTCTGTAGCCAAACTGTTCAGACAGGCCGGCATTCAGAAATAAGACCTATTAAAAAAATATGCCGGAGGTTGATCAATGAAAGATTTAGTTGAAGTTATCGCAAAAGCTCTTGTTGATAACCCTTCAGAGGTAGTAGTTACCGAAAAGAAGGAGGGACGCAACATAGTGATCGAGCTTCATGTTGCTCCTTCAGACATGGGCAAGGTAATTGGAAGACAGGGGAGGATTGCCAAGGCAATCAGAGCTGTTGTTAAAGCTGCATCAACCAGGGAAAATGTCAAGGTTGACGTTGAAATTGTTTGACTTCCAGTGGGCAAAAGAAAAACTGCCCACAGGATCCTGCGTTGTGCAAGACAAAATAGAGCCGGATGGGATTACCTGTTCGGCTCTTATATTTTAATGATCAGCCAATAAATGCTCATCTTTATAGTCAGCTTTTTACATAGATTTGTGCTGATAGATGAGATATACTGATCTGAAAATCGTGTAATGTTATCAGGTATGATGTTGAGGTCAAAAGTCACCTGGTAGCTCCGTGGCTGTGCATATTGCACAAGCAGCTGAGAGGCCCTTGTGAGCGGTCGGTACTAAGAGGCCGTACTTTGGCCTCTTAGTACCGCTACCAGCGAGCAGGAGCGAAAGCGTGCCCGAAGTGATTGTACAATATGCACAGTCATGGAGACACAAGGTGACTTTTGACATCAACATCACTTGTATCATCAATAGAGTTTAATGGGACAAAGGGCGGGATATGAATTTTCATGTTATGACACTTTTTCCTGAAATGATCGAGCAGGGACTGTCTGCAAGTATTATCGGCAGAGCAAGGGATAAGGGCTTTATTTCATTTGAGGCGACAAATATAAGGGACTACTCAGGTGACCTCAGGCATCACAAGGTAGACGACTACACCTATGGCGGAGGCGCAGGTATGCTTATGCAGGCACAGCCTATATATGACTGTTACCGTCATATCGCTGACACCATTCCCGATGAAAGAAGAAAGTGCCTCAGAGTTATCTATGTGACTCCCCAGGGGAGCGTCTTTGACCAGAATATGGCAAAGGAATTCTCAAAAGAGGAGGATCTGATATTTCTATGCGGACACTATGAGGGAGTAGATGAGAGGGTTCTTGAAGAGATTGTGACAGATTATGTCTCTATCGGTGATTATGTTCTTACCGGCGGCGAGCTGCCCGCCATGGTGATGATAGATGCCATTGCGCGGCTTGTTCCGGGGGTTCTGAATAATGAGGAATCGGCAAATACGGAGAGCTTTTCAAATTATCTCCTTGAGTACCCGCAGTATTCAAGGCCGGAGGAATGGATGGGCAAAAAAGTACCGTCTATTCTTCTGTCTGGAGATCACAAAAAGGTTGATGACTGGAGGCTTGAGCAGTCAATAGAGCGTACAAAAATGCGTCGCCCGGACTTATATGAAAAGTGGCTGATTGAAAACCCGCCAAAGCCGCCAAAGAAAAAGAGAAAAAGACACATCGACAGGGATGATTCCCAAAATTCTCAGTAAAGCAGCCAATAAACAGAACGGAGAGTAAACAATATGACTGACAGATTTCAGATAGGAGTAATTGCATCAACCCATGGAATTGCAGGTGAAGTCAATGTCTTTCCGACAACTCAGGAGCCGGAGAGGTTCAGGAAGCTGAAGCAGGTTACATTGCACACACAAAGGGGTGAAGAGCTGCTGCTTGATATCACAGGCGTACGCTTTTTTAAAAAGTTTGTGATCGTAAAATTCAAACAGTTCAATAACATCAATGAAGTAGAAAAGTTCAGGGGGTGCGAGCTTACCATTTCAAGAAAGTACGCTCTTAAATTAAATCCCGGGGAATATTACTGTGCAGACCTTATCGGCCTTAAGATAGTAGACGAGGAGGGCAATGAACTTGGAACCCTTTCCGAGATTCTTCAGACCGGAGCTAATGATGTCTACGAAATGACCCGCCTTGAAACAGAAGAAAAAGTCTACATTCCGGCCATCAGGGACTGCATTAAATCAATAGAACCGGATAAAGGGCAAATTGTAATCCACATAATGGATGGGCTACTTTAGAATATGGTTAAATTACCTCGTCATTACATCAAATTATAGTGACTTTTGCGTAAATTTGAATTATAATAAAATAGTAATATGTAGTGTATGATATTTTCTGGATACAATATATTGGGGTAATTGTTCTTATGGTAGATTATACTGAAGGTGCCGGATATCAGTACCACACACATGTCAAACCGGGAGACGTAGGAAGATACGTTTTATTAACAGGGGATCCGGGCAGATGTGAATCTATTTCTAAATTTTTTGATAATCCTGAATTTATTTCTTATAACAGGGAGTACAATACTTATACAGGGACTCTTTGCGGTGAAAAGGTCAGTGTTGTTTCCACAGGTATAGGGGGTGCTTCCACAGCTATTTGCGTGGAGGAGCTTGTTAAGTGTGGAGCCGATACTTTTATTCGCATGGGCACATCAGGTGGCATGCAGGATAATTGTATAGGCGGCGATATTGTCATTGCATCAGGCGCCATAAGGGCAGAGGGAACCTCTAAGGAGTATGCTCCCATAGAATATCCCGCAGTTGCTACCTTTGATGTGGTAAATGCGCTTGTCAGCGGTGCTAAGATGACAAATGCAAGGTACCATGTGGGTGTTGTTCAATGCAAGGACTCCTTCTTTGGACAGCATGAACCTGAGACCAAGCCTGTTGGACCTGAGCTTCTCTACAAGTGGGATGCCTGGATAAAGTGCGGAGCTCTGTGCTCTGAAATGGAGAGCTCAACGCTGTTTGTTGTCGGCGATTATCTGCGGGCAAGGACAGGTGCAATTCTTCTTGTAGTTGCCAACCAGGAGAGGGCAAAAAAAGGACTTTCCAACCCTCAGGCCCATGACATGGATATCGTCTACAGAACCACAATTGAAGCTGTCAAACAGCTGATTGCTTTGGATAAAGCTTAAGGAATCAATTAAGTTCTTTGAGTTTTATTATATATGTTCTTAATATTTTAACTTTAGGAGGGAAATTATGAAAAAGAAACTTTTAGCAGTTATAATGGCTGCAACAATGGTATCTTCACTTGCTGCCTGCGGCGCATCTGAGCCCGCACCCCAGCAGAACGCAGATACGACAACAGCAGATGCTCCTGCAGACAAGCCTGCTGATAATGCAGAGGCAAAGAGCGATGCTCCGGCCGCTACAGAAACTACAGAGGCTACAGGTGATGCTTCAGACATGAAGGTTGCCATGGTTACGGATTACGGCGATATCACAGATGAGTCCTTCAACCAGTCAACATACGAGGCATGCAAGGCTTTCGGTGAGGCAAACAGCGTAGACTTTACATACTATAAGCCCGAGGGCGATTCAACTGCAGAGCGTGTAGCAATGATTGACAAGGCAGTTGCTGACGGCTACAACATCGTAGTAATGCCGGGATATGCTTTTGGTGAGGCTATTCAGGAGACAGCTGATATGTATCCTGATGTTAAGTTTGTTGCTCTTGATGTATCAGAGTTTGACCTTGGCGGAACAGTTTCTCCAAACGTATTCTCAGCAGTTTATCAGGAAGAGCTTCCCGGCTACATGGCTGGATATGCAGCTGTAAAGATGGGCTACACAAAGCTTGGCTTCCTTGGCGGAATGGCAGTTCCTGCAGTTATCCGTTACGGCTATGGTTTCGTTCAGGGCGCTGACGCTGCCGCAGCTGAGACAGGTGCTGCTGTAGAAATCAATTATGCTTATGGTAACCAGTTCTATGGTGATTCTGATATTACAGCAGCTATGGATACATGGTATCAGGGCGGTACTGAGGTTGTATTTGCATGTGGCGGCGGTATCTTCACATCAGCTGCTGAGGCTGCTGCAAAGGTGAACGGCAAAGTCATCGGTGTCGATGTAGATCAGAAATCTAAAATTGATGGTGACTATGGCGAAGGCATGACTATTACATCTGCCATGAAGGGACTTCAGGCTACTGTAAATACAGTGCTTTCAGCAATCAGAGACGGAAAATGGGATTCTTATGCAGGACAGGTTCAGAACCTTGGACTTGTATCCGCTGATGACCTTTCACTCAACTATGTAGGCCTTGCAGATTCAACTGTTTACAACGATACATTCACAGTTGATGACTACAAGAAGCTTGTAGCTGATATGGCAAATGGCGTTATCACAGTATCCAATGATTCTTCTGCTGAGCAGCCTTCTGCTACAACAGCGAAGATCAACTTCCAGGGCAACATCAAATAATTTGGTCACTTGACCTTTAGGGCCGGCAGATTTCACAGTCTTCCGGCCTTTTTCTAAAAAAAGAGGTTATATATATAAAGGAATATGGAGGGAATGTACATGGCAGGAAACAGCGAATATGCTATTGAAATGCTTAACATTACCAAAAGGTTTCCGGGTATCATTGCCAATGATAATGTCACAATCCAGCTTAGAAGAGGTGAAATCCATGCGCTTTTGGGAGAAAACGGAGCAGGTAAGTCCACCCTTATGAGTGTATTGTTCGGACTGTATCAGGCAGAAGAGGGCATCATCAAAAAGGACGGAGTTGAGGTTAAAATCAACAATCCCAATGATGCCAATGATCTTGGAATCGGAATGGTACACCAGCATTTCAAACTCGTACAGTGTTTTACCGTTCTTGACAATATCATTCTTGGTGTTGAGACGACAAAGCACGGTATTTTGCAAAAGGATGAGTCCAGAAAGAAAATTCTTGAACTCTCTGACAAGTATGGCCTTAAGGTGGATCCGGATGCGAAGATAGAGGATATCACAGTTGGAATGCAGCAGAGAACAGAAATTCTCAAGATGCTTTACAGGGACAATGAGATACTCATTTTTGACGAGCCAACTGCAGTCCTGACTCCGGCAGAGATAGATGAGCTTATGATCATAATGAAAAATCTTGCCAAGGAAGGTAAATCTATTCTCTTTATTTCGCACAAACTAGCTGAGATCATGTCCGTTGCTGACAGGTGCTCGGTACTCAGAAGAGGAAAATATATAGGTACTGTAGATATCAAGGATACCAATGAGGATGAGCTGAGCCGCATGATGGTAGGCCGTGATGTTCAGCTTGTTGCAACAAAAGAGGACAAGACACCCGGAAACGTTATTCTTCACGTCGAGAACATGACTGTTCCGAGTAAGCTTCATCACAATAACGCAGTCAAGAATGTATCCTTTGATGTCAGGGAGGGAGAGATTGTCTGCATAGCCGGTATCGATGGAAACGGTCAGACTGAGCTTGTATACGGTCTGTCAGGACTTGAAAATATCACAAGCGGCAAGATTACTCTTTCAGGCAAGGATATAACAAATGCCTCCATAAGAGAGCGTTCAACCAGCGGAATGAGCCATATTCCTGAGGACAGACACAAGCATGGTTTGGTTCTTGATTACAACCTTGGTTATAATCTGGTTTTGCAGAGATACTTTGAACCGGCATTCAGCACTATGGGATTTCTGAAAAAGAAAGATATAATGGATTATTCAGACAAGCTGATAGAACAGTATGATATCAGATCAAGTCTGGGGTCCCAGACCATAACCCGCAGTATGTCAGGAGGTAACCAGCAGAAGGCGATAATAGCCAGGGAGATTGACAAGAACCCGGACCTTCTGATAGCTGTTCAGCCCACACGAGGACTGGATGTAGGTGCTATTGAATACATTCACAAGCAGCTCATAGCCCAGAGAGATGCAGGACATGCGGTTTTATTGGTTTCACTTGAACTGGAAGAGGTTATGAGTGTCTCTGACAGGATACTTGTGATGTATGAAGGTGAGATTGTAGGAGAATTTGATCCCAAGAAGACAACCCCTGAAGAGTTGGGCCTGTATATGGCAGGGGCTAAGAGAAAGGAGGTAAAAGTATAATGACAAATAGCAAAAAGACCTCCGGTATTCTTTCCAATCCCACAGTGCAGTCAATACTTGCAGCGCTTCTGTGCATAGTCATTGGACTGTTTGTGGGGTATATTGCACTTCTTATCATTAATCCCAAGGGTGCGAACACTGCTATTATTACAATCCTTAAAAACTACTTTACTTATCCGTCCAAAGCAGCAGCGCTTAAGTATCTGGGTAATACATTGGTAAAAGCGGCGCCTCTTTTGATGTGCGCTCTTTCAATACAGTTCTGTTATCAGGCCGGATTGTTTAACATCGGTGCAGCGGGTCAGTACGTGGCAGGAGCAGGTGCCTGTCTTTACTGTGCACTTGCACTTCATATGCCCTGGATCATTTGTATTCTTGCAGCCATTCTGGCAGGTGGAATTTTCGGACTCATTGTCGGACTTCTAAAGTCATACCTGAACGTTAATGAGGTTATTTCGGGAATAATGCTGAACTGGATAGGACTTTATTGTGTAAATATGCTGCTGAATGGTGTAAAAGAGGTTGCAAGTCCCTATACATTGCATCTTTCAGCAGAGAATCCATCAGCAATCCTGCCATCCATGGGACTTGAGAAATTCTTTTCAAACAACAAGTATGTAACTATAGCTGTACCGCTCGCAATAATAATCGCCATAATTATCAAGATTGTGCTGTCCATGACTGTATTCGGATATGAGATAAGGGCAACGGGTATTGCCAAGGACGCCGCCAGATACAGTGGAATGAAAGAAAAGAGAAACCTTGTTATAACACTGTTCATAGGTGGTGCACTTGCAGGTATTGGAGCAGCTTTCCTTTATCTGACAGGCTATGAGGAGTGGTCTGTTACCCAGTCCTCAGTACCAAGTATGGGATTTAACGGAATCGCGGCAACCTTCCTCGGGGGGCTTGATCCAATCGGAACAATCTTTGCATCATATTTTATTCAGCATATTACCAGTGGAGGCTCATATCTGGACAAGAATGTGTATCCTTCACAGATATCGGATTTCATTTCGGCCATAATCATCTACCTGTGCGGATTTGTGCTGATCTTTAAGCTTTACCTTAACGGAATGCTGCGCAAGAGAGAAGAAAAAAAGTCAAATGATGGAATGGCTCATAATGGCAAAAAACAGGAAGGAGGTATAAGTTAATGGTACTGCTTCTTCAATATACACTGCTTTTTGCATCTGTACTTATACTTGTTGCACTTGGGGGATGTTTTTCGGAACACTCAGGTGTGATAAATCTGGGACTTGAAGGTACAATGGTTATGGGAGCTCTTGGAGGAGCGCTTACTCTGAAGTATATTGCTCCCGGAACACCGAGAATTTTTATTGTACTTGCGGTAATACTGACTTCGATACTTTGCGGAGTATTGTATTCAATGCTCCTTGCAGTTGCCTGTATCAATCTTAAGGCGGATCAGACACTGGTAGGAACTGCGCTTAATATGCTTGCAGCAGCTGCAGCAACGGTAATTGTCAAGTCCATAAACATGCACGAGAATCCTGATAATGTCTCCTCGACAGTTCAGTATGTTCAGACAAAAAGAGCGCTTGTTTTCAATATAGGTTCTTTCCAGTTTAACTGGTTCATTCTGGTAGCACTTATTGCACTTATTGCCTCATATATTATTCTGTACAAGACA
The DNA here is from genome assembly GCA_024694565.1 of Butyrivibrio sp. Classification (GTDB taxonomy): domain Bacteria; phylum Bacillota; class Clostridia; order Lachnospirales; family Lachnospiraceae; genus Butyrivibrio. The sequence continues at coordinate 54,431 of JAILJR010000151.1, forward strand.
AGGTTCGGTCTTCGTCTTATGGCCTGTGGTGAGCATCCTCAGGCTGCAGACTCAGTGGGTATCAATGTTTATAAGATGCGCTGGGCAGGAGTTCTGATCTCCGGTGCACTTGCAGGCGTGGGTGGAATTGTATATATCACAGCAGGTGTAAGTGAATGGAAATTTGAAGTCGGAGTGGCTGGTTTTGGTTTCCTTGCACTTGCGGTTATGATCTTTGGCCAGTGGAAGCCTTTCAATATTGGTCTTGCTGCTTTATTGTTTGGATTCTTCAGGGCATTATCAAATGTTTACTCAGGCTTTGGGTTCCTTGCAAATCTCAATATTCCGGGAACCGTTTACAACATGATGCCTTACATTATTTCTTTGATCGTGCTTGCATTTACATCTTCATCATCCAGAGCACCTAAGGCAGAAGGTATTCCGTATGACAAGGGATCCAGATAAGGAGCCGGAATGGATATTAATATTGAGGAACTTGCAAAAATAGCGCTTGAAATGAGAAACATGTCGTATACACCATATACGAAGTTTAATGTTGGTGCAGCTCTTTTATCCCGGGACGGGCAGATCTACACAGGCTGTAATATTGAGAATGCGGCGCTGACCCCTTCAAACTGTGCTGAGAGAACTGCGTTTTTCAAGGCGGTAAGCGAAGGGGTAAAGGAATTTACAGCGATTGCGGTTGCAGGCGGGCCAAGGGATGCAAAGGAGCTTGGTTTTTGTACTCCCTGCGGTGTATGCAGGCAGGTTATGAGTGAATTTTGCCGTGATGATTTTAAGATCATAATGGTTAAGTCAGAAACAGAATACAGAATTGTTACTCTATCGGAATGTCTCCCGGACAGGTTTGGACCTAAGGATCTTTTGGGTTGACGCAGGATGCACTTTTGTGGTATATTATAATGCGTTGTGATAATCAGACGGTCCTCTGATGTACAGGTTACATTTAAGAACGTCCAAAGAATAGGAGAAAAGATATGAGTACAATTATCCAGGAGCTCGAGAAAGAGCAGCTGAACGCCAATGCACCTGTATTTCACACAGGCGACACAGTAAGGGTTCACGCCAAGATCAAGGAAGGAAACCGTGAGAGAGTTCAGGTTTTCGAGGGAACAGTTAAGAAGATCCAGGGCGGCAGCAACCGCACAACTTTCACTGTAAGAAAAGAGTCTTACGGAGTTGGCGTTGAGAAGACATGGCCTCTTCACTCACCTATCGTTGAGAAGGTAGAAGTTGTAAGAAGAGGTAAGGTAAGAAGGGCTAAGCTGAACTACCTTAAGGGACTTACAGGTAAGAAGGCTAAGGTTAAGGAGCTTGTTACCAGATAAGATGTTTTTAAAAGGCAGTTACTTTCACAGTAATTGCCTTTTTTTATGAGCTGGTCCGGTACGATTAAGATGAGGTAAGGATGCGCAGGCGTAAGAACAATCTTTACTACAATACCAATAAGAAGAAAAAGAGCTTTATCACAAAAGAGCTGATTAGTGAGATCATTTCCTGGATCTCTATAACGGCGATTGCAATTGTTATCGCAATTGCACTTGTTACCGCATTTGGTATGCAGGTCAAGGTTATAGGTGATTCAATGGAGGAGACTTTAAATAATGGTCAGGGTATTTTGATAGACAGAGTTTTATCCCGTATAGCCAGTCCCAAGAAGGGTGATATAATTGTCTTTTTGCCTAACGGAAACAAGAATTCCCATTACTATGTAAAGCGGATTGTAGCTACTTCAGGAGATACAGTTCAGATTATAGATGGCAGGCTTTACCTGAATAATCAAAAGGTAGATGAGGGCAATGCATATGACACCATGCAGGATGCAGGAATTGCAGAAAATGCAATCAAGCTTTCCAGCGGTGAATACTTCGTTTTGGGAGACAACAGAAACAGCAGTGAGGACTCACGAAGTGCCAATATTGGAATTGTAAGGCAGAATATGATAGTCGGCAAGGCATGGTTCAAGCTGAAATCAGATAATGCATCAGGCGGCTTTATCATGAATGACTATTAAGAGGTCAATGGTTTTATGAATTTACAGTGGTACCCCGGGCATATGACAAAGGCCCGACGTATGATGCAGGAAAGCATCGGTCTTATAGACATTATCATTGAGATAACTGATGCCAGGATACCTGCATCCTCAAGAAATCCTGATATTGATGAGCTGGGCAGGAACAAATACAGACTGATCATACTTAACAAGGCAGATCTGGCAGATCCTTCCATAACCTCAATGTGGCGGAGCTTTTATGAAAAAGACAAGACCTTTGTTTTGGAAATGAACTCAAAGACCGGCAATGAAGCCGGGAGAGTTAAGGAAATCGTGCAAAAGGCCTGCAGCGAGAAAATTGAAAGGGATAAAAAGAAGGGCATAGTGGGCAGACCTATACGTGCAATGGTTGCAGGTATACCAAACGTGGGGAAATCCACCTTTATCAACAGGCTTGCAGGAAAGGCATCTGCAAAAACCGGTAATAAGCCGGGAGTTACCAAGGGCAAGCAGTGGATAAGCCTTGGTAAGAACATGCAGCTTCTCGATACTCCGGGTATTCTCTGGCCTAAGTTTGAGGATGAAGAGGTAGGGTTAAACCTGGCGCTTGTTGGTTCTATGAATGATGAAAATCTCGACAGTGTTGAGCTTTCATGTGAACTTATAAAAAAGCTAAAGGACACTTATCCTGATGTTGTAAAAGAGAAGTATAATATAACTGATGAAGAAATTTCTGAGTTTCAAAATGAGCCCTATCAGACTCCACTAAGTGCGGTTTTGACAGCAATAGCAAGGAGCAGGAAGCTTTTAAAGCAGGGCGCAGAGCCTGATATCGACCGTGCAGCTTCACTTGTACTGGATGATTTCAGAAACGGAAGATTGGGAAAAATATCTTTAGAGAGGCCGTGAAAATGGAAAATAGTATTAAAGAGAAACAGGCAGCAAACAGCGCTATGAGGGAGATTTTAAGCACAGTTTTATACTTGCTGGCAGTTTTTGCGCTGACTTTTTTATTCATAACTTTTGTTGCGCAGAGAACTGAAGTGAGCGGTCAGTCCATGGAACCGACACTTCATGACAAAGACTCGCTTCTTGTGGATAAGCTTTCGTACAGATTTTCAGATCCTAAGAGGTTTGATATAGTGATTTTTCCCTACCAGTATGGAGACGATCAGTATTTCATAAAGAGAGTCATAGGGCTTCCGGGAGAGACTGTCAGAGTGGATTATGACGGCGTTATTTACATCAATGGTGAAATTCTGAAGGAGAACTACGGAGCAGAGGTCATCAAGGATCCCGGAAGGGCGGAGACAGAGGTTGAGCTCAAAGAGGGAGAATACTTTGTAATGGGGGACAACAGGAATCACAGTATGGACAGCCGTGATATCTCTGTTGGCAATATCAAGAAGAAAGATATCCTTGGTAAGGCATTTATCAGGATCTATCCTTTTTCCACTTTTGGGGGAATTAACTGATGAAGTCTTTGACAGAGATCAGAGCACTATTTAATACACTGGAAAGCGAACAGGAGCTGAATGCATTTATTGATGAATTTGGCTCAGACGGCCGTGTAGGAGTCGGCAGACTTACGGACAAGGCCCGCAAAAAAATTACGGATATAGATAAAGAAAAAGCCCGCACACATAATATGTACCATTATGAGAGAGAAAATATTGCTTTTTCTCCTCTGTGCGGCATTGATGAAGTCGGAAGAGGACCTCTTGCAGGTCCTGTCTATGCAGCTGCGGTCATTCTGCCGCAGCATAACGAACTGTTATATCTTAATGATTCCAAGCAATTATCCGAAAAAAGAAGAGAAGAGCTTTATGATGTGATAATGGAAAAAGCAATTGCAGTGGGGATCGGTCATGTATCACCCCAGCGGATTGACGAGATCAATATCCTGCAGGCGACCTATGAAGCTATGACAATGGCAGTAAAGAGCCTTATGGTTTCACCAAAGGCCCTTCTGATTGATGCTGTTCACATTCCGCAGCTGGAGGAGATCAGACAGATTTCAATAGTAAAGGGAGATACAAAGAGTGCATCAATCGCTGCTGCCAGCATTATTGCCAAGGTGACAAGGGACAGGGTGATGAAGGACTTATCGGACAGATATCCGCAGTACAATTTTGCGTCAAATAAAGGCTATGGAAGTCAGGAACATATAGAAGCCATAAAAAAATTCGGTTTGTGTGAGATTCACAGAAGATCTTTTACAGGGAACTTTGTATGAGTTTTATCAGCAACATCGGACAATCCAATAAACAGCTGGTCATTGACAGCGCAAACAGCCGCGGACAGAAGCCATCTGAAGGTAATCTGAACCTTAAGAGTGGAGAAACTATTCGTGGAACGGTAGTATCTGTCACTGATACTGAGAATGGAAAGATAGCTAATATCAATGTCGGCGACAATGTAATCTCAGCGAAGCTTTCTGATGGTATGGGACTTCGTGAGGGGCAGACAATGAGCTTTGCTGTGAGAAACGGCGGAACCAGCAGCATAGCCATTACCCCGCTGTATGAAAACACAGCTGTCAGCACCAGTGCACTTAAAGCTCTGACAGCTGCAGGCATCGAAGTAAACAATGACACTGTACAGATGGTAAAGGACATGATGGAGGCAGGCCTTCCGATTGGAAGGGATGCGCTTCTTGAGATGAACAGAAATCTCTCGTCGCATCCCAATGCTTCAATCTCAAACATGGTTGAGATGAAGAGTCTGGGCATTCCGGTAAATGACAACAATCTTGTTCAGTTTCAAAGCTATAAAAACTACGAGCATCAGGTCACAAGTGCCATGGAGAACATCATGGATGAACTTCCGGAAGCCTTTAATGAACTGCTTTCATCGGGGGATGCCAGGGGAGCCTTGGATCTTTACGGATCTGTCCTCAAACTCTTTGGGGAGGAAGCATCACCTTTGACAAAGGATCTTACGTCTGGTGAGCAGGCACCTTCTTTAACTGCAGATGGTGAAGAAGCTGTTTTGGGACAGGATGGAGCTGTCAAAGGCTCACAGGAGCATCCTGCGTTAGAGAATTTTCCGCTTGAAGTAAAAACGGATGAGAAAATGGCTGGCGGCAATACTTTGCAGACGGATGCAGCTGACGGGAATATCCTGCAAGAGTTCTCTGACGGAAAGGTGAAGACCACTGCAGCATCAGAAGATACCGGAACGAATACAGGGGCACAGACTGTATCCGGGGAAGTGACTGAAAGCAAATTGGTTATTGGCCAGGAGAATCTGAAGGGACAGAGCGAAAAAGCAGTACAAAAAGATGGCTCTGTTTCGGACAAAACGGACAATATGGGTTATACAAGATCCTCAGACCTGCCTGCTGAACCGGGCAAGGATTTTGTGAACACCTTGAAGAGCCTTGGAATATCTGACAAGGCTATAGATAACTATAATCAGGCTATTAAACTGGCAATTGAATCAGGGAAGAATCCCGAATCAACTGAATTTGCAGAGCATGGGAAAAAGCTTGAGCTTGCCCAGAAGGAGCTTATGAAGGAGATGGCACATGCCTTTGAAGGCGCCGACCTTACTGACAGGGCTGAGAGTGAATCATGGAAAAAGCTTTTTTCAGGTAATGATTACAATAAGCTGCTCAAGGACAATATATCATCCCAGTGGCTTTTAAAGCCCGGTGACGTAAAGGATAAGGAGAATGTAGAGAATCTTTATCAGCGCCTCAATGCGCAGGTAAAGGGGCTTACAAATGCAATTAACGGTACACTTGGAGCAGAGTCAAAGCTATCTCAGGCTGCGAACAATCTACAGAACAATCTGGACTTCATGAATCAGCTGAACCAGATGTTCCAGTATGTACAGCTGCCGCTGCAGATGACAGGGCAGAATGCCCACGGTGATCTCTATGTCTACAGAAATAAAAACAAGAGAATGAGTGACGACGGCTCAGTCAGCGCAGTTCTTCATCTGGACATGGAAAATCTGGGCCCATTGGATGTATATGTAAAGATGAAGGAGACGAAGGTTAGCACCAATTTTTATGTGGCTGATGACAGCGTTATTGACCTTATAAATGACAATATTCATATCCTCAATGAGAGGCTTGAAAAAAGAGGATACAGCATGTCAGTCAGAATGATGCTTCATGATGATATGGATGGGCAGGATGCAGCGGTGGATGAGATGCTGGAAGTGAACAAAACACCTCTTTTATCGATTAATTCTTTTGACGCAAGAGCTTAGGATACGGATGCCGGATAAGAATGAGAAAAAAGTAAAAACCGCGGTGGCCCTTGGATACGATCCAAATGAGGATGGGGCACCTAAGGTCATAGCTTCAGGAAAGGGGGCCCTTGCCGAGAAGATCATAGAGCAGGCCAGGGAGAACAAGATTCCTGTTCACGAGGACAGCAAGCTTGCTGATACCTTGTCGCGCCTTGAAATAGGTGAGATGATCCCGCCGGAGCTATATGAAGTTGTAGCTGAGATTCTGGTTTTTGTCGATGCAATGGATAAGATAAAGGCCAAGGACAAGTCTCACCATTAGGGACCTGAAGTATTAAAAAAGGTAAGGAATGAGTAAAAGTGAATAAGCGGACAATTGGAGGCAATACCGAGTCTCTTGCCTGTGAGTATCTAAGATCTCAGGGGGCATCTGTTATTTCGTCAAATTACAGATGTCGTCAGGGAGAGGTTGACATTATAGCAAGAGACGGAGTATACTTGTGCTTTGTTGAAGTAAAATACAGAAATAATTATCGTTTTGGAGAGCCCCAAGAGGCAGTAGATCTCAAAAAAAGGAGACATATTTGCAAAGTCTCCGAATTCTATTTATATTCTAAGTGTAAATCTTTTGATATCCCCGTAAGATATGATGTTATAGCAATTTCCCGGAAAAATGATGTTTTTACTTTTAAGTGGATAAAGAATGCCTTTGAGTATATTGAGTAAATCTGTTGGGATGGAGCGCCCAAGGCGCGGCGAGACGTAAGCGTACATATTCGCAACGACCGACCCGGGCAGGTAAAATATGCCGGTTAAAGAGGAGCTTCATACGGCTGACACCGTTATTTCGGGTGCCTGGAGAATACACTATAGACTGAAGTAAGGCAGATAGAACATGCCGATAAAAGAGGAGGAATTTCATGAGCGAAATTAGGATTAAAAGATATGGCGGTGAAAAAACTATGGAACTCAGGGAGCACGAGGGGCTTAAGTACCTGGTTTTTCCGGAAATTGAGAAGCTGGGAATTGTGGATCATATGTTTAGTACAAGGCTCGGAGGTGTATCCAGAGGGTGCTATGCTGAATGTAACTTAAGCTATACCAGGGGAGACGTAAAAGAGGATGTTGATGAGAACTACAGGCGTGTGTCCAGGGCATTGGGGCATGATTATGATCTTAATGACTTTGTGTGCTCCTTTCAGACTCACACCACGAATATAAGAGTGGTTACAGAACTGGACAGGGGCAAGGGACCGGCCAGAGTCCGGGATTATACCGACATAGACGGACTTATTACGAATGTGCGGGGGCTAATACTTGGTACCTTTCATGCGGACTGTCCACCTGTATACTTCATTGATCCTGTTCACAGAGCAATAGGACTCTCACATTCAGGCTGGAAGGGGACAATGGGGAAGATTTCAAAAAATACAATAGAGCAGATGAACCTAAACTATGGAACGAACGCGGAAGACCTTATATGCGCGATTGGTCCTTCAATCTGCGGAGAATGCTATGAGATAGGCAGCGACGTAGCCGACAGGTTTGCAGCTGCATTTACACAAAGTGAGCTTGAAGATGAGCATATTCTTGTTCCTTATCCGAATGACAAGTACAGGCTCTATCTTTGGAACGCCATAAAGCTTACTTTGCTTCAGAGCGGCGTCAGAAAGGAAAATATTATAGTAACTGACATTTGCACAAGGTGCAATCCAAATCTTCTTTTTTCTCACAGAGTTCATCACGAGCAGAGAGGAAATCTGTGTGCATTTTTGTCTTTGAGATAAAAAAATAACGAAAAAAAGTTAATTTCTTAAGAAATCTTAAGAAATTTCGACGGTAAATCTTAAGAATTGTGTGTTTTAATTAATAAAAGTGAGGACGATATGGAGAATATTCTGGTTTGTGATGACGACAAGGAGATAGTTGATGCTATTGAGATCTACCTGGAACAGGAGGGATACAAGGTCTATAAGGCATATGATGGTGAGCAGGGGCTCTCTATCTTAAGGCGCAATGAGATTCATCTTGCCATTATTGATATCATGATGCCCGGGATAGACGGTATCCATCTGGTAAAGGAGCTCAGGTGTTTTTCTACAATTCCGGTGATCATTCTCTCTGCAAAGTCAGAGGATTCAGACAAGATTCTTGGTCTTAATATCGGAGCCGATGACTATGTTACTAAGCCCTTTAATCCCCTTGAGCTGGTTGCGAGAGTTAAGTCCAACGTCAGGAGATATACTACGCTTGGAAAGGTTATCGAGAAGGAAAATGTATATATCTCCGGAGGACTTATGATCGATGACAATGCCAAGATAGTTACGGTTTACGGCGAGACAATAAGACTTACTCCGATTGAGTACAAGATTCTTGCCTTCCTTGCGAAGAACAAGGGAAAGGTATATTCCATCGACCAGATTTACACAAACATCTGGGGGGATTATTCCGTCAGAACAGACAACACGATTGCAGTCCATATCAGGCACATAAGAGAAAAAATAGAAGTGGATCCGAGGGAGCCCAAGTATCTTAAGGTAGTCTGGGGAGTCGGATACAAGATTGAGGAAGACAGTAAATGAAAAAAATATCGTTGGTTCAACACATTCTGGTAGCATTTATTGCACTTGTTGTTTCATTCTCCATAGCAGGGACAACAATAGTCATTCCCGGGGTAAGCGGCAATACCTCCTACAATCTCTATGAGTCGGACAGAAGCAGAAGCTATGAGGACTCATATCTTTTCAATAACATTCTGGGAAACAATCTCGCAGATCTTTTGCGTCATGTTGCTATCAGGTCGCAGCTTGAGACTCAGGGACAGTATGATGACAGAAAGAAGATAGATGTAACAGCTTATGTAAACAGAGGAACAACTCTGTCAGGTGACTATGTCACAGCAGTTTATTATCTGTCTGATCTTCTGAAATGGGCGCAAAACGGATTCAATTACGAGACAAAGAACTTCACACAGGCTGAAAGCGCCGACTATCTGAGTAAGGAGACTACATATACCCATCTTAAGAACAACTTGTACTCAGGAGGAATGAATTCTTATTTAAATTCCCAGATTGAAGGCAACAGTGTGACATTTAAGCTTGCAAGCCCGACAGAGCCATCCGGTGGTGAGCATACATTTCTTTTGTCAAGATATCAGACCGTAGATGGGAAGAATATTGAAAACCTGGTTTCCAGCTGGGAAGAATACAGTGCACTCAGTTCTTCGGTTGTTGAGGCTGCGACGGATCTCTTTGACAACTATGAGGCTTATTCAGAGGCTGTTTCATATTACAGTTTTTCAAACAGCAATTTAAGATATTGCATCCTTCGCACTATAGGAGGAAAAACGGAGATCTTTACCAATATCAGTGAGCTTGCAGGTGAGACCACCGGTAAAGACATCAAGACCTTATTTATGGATTATGGAAGATACATTTATTACTGCCCATATGAGCTTAGCTATGAGACCAATACGCTTATAAAGGAAAATGTACTTCGCAGCATCATCAAAAACTACAACTATGCCTATCCTGACCAGATAAAGATGTATATAGCGGTAGATACCAAAAACTATGGGGCAGAGGATTCCTTCAGTGAAGGACGAAAGAGCTTCACAAGGTACATGCCCTACAGAAATCAGCTGTATTTTCTGTGCATACTGGCAGCGATGGCGTATATTGTTCTGCTGTTTATCTGTATCAGAAAGATACCCAAAGCTACGGCTGCAGCTGGAAGTGGTGACGGAAGAGATGTGGTTTTGAGCGAAGGAGATGTAAATGGAAGCACAAGGCTATACTACTCTCAATTTGCTACGGAGGGTATCGTGCTCCTTGGACTTTTGCTTTTGATGGTGCCTCTCTTTGCAATATGGATATTAAAGGTCATAGGTGGCGGCGGAGATATGGCTATACAGCTTTCATATTTCCCGATTGTTTTTGCTCTTTCCTGCCTTGTGGCAGACATAGGATTTCTTGGTATTGTATATGGTATTACCGAGAAAGCCAAAAATGGAAGACTATGGAGCGACAGCTTCCTTAAGATAATTCTGAATGGTGCGAAGAACCTCATTATAAGTACTACCGACAACGGGAATGTTATCATAAGGACCTGGATACCGTATATCTTCTTTGTAGTGCTGAACTTTGTTCTCTACACAAGGGGCTTTGCAGGGATATTCATCGCTGCTATCCTTGACATTATAGTGGGAGTTTATATCTACAATCAGAACCTTGACAGAGACAGGATAATTCATGTCATAGAGAATATCATGAACGGCGACATAAAAGCCAAGGTAGATGTGTCAACACTTCATTCGGACAATATAGCACTTGCAAATGCGGTAAATTCTATCGGAGAGGGAATTAACAGGGCTGTTAATACCAGCATGAAGGATGAGAAGATGAAGGCCGATCTCATCACCAACGTTTCCCATGATATTAAAACTCCGCTAACTTCGATCATTAACTACATAGATCTGATAAAGAGAGAAGACATAGATAATGAGAAGGTAAAGGAGTATGTAAGGATCCTGGACATGAAGTCTCAGAAGCTTAAGCAGCTCACTGAGGACCTGGTAGACGTTTCAAAGATCAGCTCCGGAAATATCAGTATCACCCTTGAGCAGATCAATTTCGTGGAACTTGTTAATCAGACACTGGGAGAATTTGACGAAAAACTGTCGAAGAGCTCGCTGGCGGCGATTTTTAAACCGCAGCAGCAGAACATGGTTATCATGGCTGATCCGCGTCATCTGTGGAGAGTTATAGAAAATCTATTAAATAACGTCTGCAAGTATGCCCTGCAGGGGACGAGAGTTTATCTTGACATGCATATCGATGAGGGGCAAGATGGAAGGGAGAAAGTAGTATTCTCTATTAAAAACATCTCTGCATCTGAGCTGAATATAGAGCCCTCCGAGCTGACTGAGCGCTTTATAAGGGGAGATGAGTCCAGAACGACGGAAGGAAGCGGACTTGGCCTGTCAATTGCCAAGAATCTGACCATCGTACAGGGCGGAACCTTTGACATCAAGCTTGACGGAGATCTTTTTAAGGTAATAATCAAGTTTAATAAGGTTTGATAATATGAGCCGACCGGCAAAAGCTCGTCCGGCCGGCTCATATTATGTTAGGGGGCAATACTTGTGATAAATATTTATGGGACGTTAGGACCGAAATGCGATGATATCGATGTGCTCGCAAAAATGTTTCAGGAAGGAATGACGGGAATCAGGATAAATCTGTCACATGTCATGCTCGCAGACTGTTCTGAGAGTATCGAGAGGATTCATCAGGCGGCGTATGACAGTGGTGTTTCAGCCGATATTCTTATAGATATGCGGGGGCCGGAGCTTCGCATAGGTCAATTTGACAAAGAGCTTATACTTTCATCAGGAGATTCCTTTACTTTGGGAAAAGACGGTATACCGCTGGACGTTGAGATACTGGAGCATATGAAAAAGGGCATGGAGGTGCTTCTTGATGACGGGAAAATACAGGCAGAGGTCAGGGAGGTCACCGGTGATAGAGCTGTTCTGGAAACGGTGCGTGGAGGTACACTTACACAGAGAAAAAGTATTCTGTTAAAGGGGCAGGATTTGCAGCTTCCGGCTGTTTCAGAGGATGATTACAAAAACCTGGAGCTGATCAAGGAATATGGAATTACAGGTGTCATGCAGCCTTTTGTAAGAAGCAGGAAGGATCTGGAGGAGCTGCGAAAGGCGCTTACTGAATATGGCTGCAGTGAGATTTCGATCTTTGCAAAAATTGAAAACATGGCCGGTTACTCAAACCTGACATCCTTTGTCGATTGCTGTGATGAAGTTATTATTGCAAGGGGAGACTTGGGAAACAGCATGCCACTTTGGGAGCTTCCGCATATACAGAAGAGTATATCAAGAATTTGCAATGAACAGAGAAAGCCATTTATGGTTGTGACTCAGATGCTCTCATCCATGGAGCACTGTCAGGTCCCGACAAGAGCTGAGGTGAGTGATATATATAACGCTGTTCTGGATGGCGCATCATCACTTATGGTAACAGGGGAGACTGCAATTGGAGACAATCCTGTGGAAGTTATTAAATATTTGAAGAATACTGCCAGAGAGGCTTACAGGCATCCGGATGACAGAAAATACAAATAAAACAAAAAGGGACGGTTCTGCAACCGTCCCTTTTCTCTGGCAACTATTCATATAATTCTGGAGCTATAAGACCTTTGTTATACTTTTCAACAATCTCATGGATCTTTTCAGTCGGCATATTCACGGTAGACATGGAAGCGTCATGATTTAAAAAGTCTATTATTGTCGCAAGGAACTTGCCCATGTCTGCGATATACAGATAGTCCCGTGACTTTACATCTTCGTTCATATATGTAAGGTTCGTGGTGATAACTGCATCGAAGTAGCCCTTTTCATATCCGGTATCAAATCTGGACATTCCATCAGTAAACAGTCCGAAGGTAGTGCAGATGAATACCCGCTTGGCACCCATGCTCTTGAGCTGTCCGGCAGTATCAATCATGCTGGAGCCTGAAGATATCATGTCGTCGATTACGATTACATCACGCCCCTGTATATCAGAGCCGAGGAACTCGTGGGCAACAATTGGATTAGAACCATTGACAATATGTGCATAATCCCTTCGCTTGTAAAACATTCCTGTATCAGCCCCTATAACATTGGCAAAGTAAACAGCACGGTCAAGAGCACCTTCATCAGGGCTTATAACCGTAAGATGATCCTTATCAACAGTGAGATCATCTATATGGGACAGAAGTGCCTTCATAAACTGATAGGAGGCAAGGAAATTGTCAAAACCACCAAGGGGCTTTGCATTGGATATTCTGGGGTCATGGGCATCAAAGGTTATGAAATTGGAGATGCCCATATCGTGAAGCTCCTTAAACATCTGAGCTGCATCCAGAGATTCCATGCCGTTTCTCTTGTGTTGTCTTCCTTCGTAAAGAAAGGGCATAATGACATTTATTCGCTTAGCCTTGCCTGTTATTGCGCCTATAATTCGCTTGAGATCCTGATAATGATCATCGGGAGACTTGTGATTTATATAATTGTACATCTTGTAGGTGATGCTGTAATTGCAGACATCGGTAAGAATGTATACGTCATTGCCTCTTACGCTCTCAAGAATAGTAGCTTTTGCTTCACCACTTCCGAATCTGTCAAGAGAGTAGGATATCTTAAAAGAATCTCTTACATACTGATGAAAAGCCGGATCGATATCTGGCATCTTGTAGAGATTGTGTCTGAAATCAGAAATATACCGGTCAACACTGTCACCCAGTTCCCTTGCAGATTCCATTACTATAAGATTTAGCGGAGCCACGGGAATGAGGCTTTCCAATTGATGAAAATCAGGCATAAAATTCCTCACATATAATAGTAACCTATAACTAATTGTCCACCTATTGTTTTATCAAAGGTTTACTGACACGTCAAGGAAATTCATGTATAATAAAAGGACTATGAAAAATAAAAAAGTTCATGTGATTAGTACAATTATTTCGGAGAGTATCGCCGAGGAAACAGGTATTGAGCCGGGCGATATTCTGCTTAAGATTAATGATCAGGAAGTAGAAGATATATTTGATTATCAGTATCTGGTTCAGGATGAGCACCTTGATGTTCTGATCAAGAAGGCAAATGGTGAAGAGTGGATCCTTGACATAGACAAGGACTATGATGAGGACCTTGGAATTGAGTTTGAGAACGGTCTAATGGATGATTACAGGTCCTGCTCAAACAAATGTATTTTCTGTTTCATTGATCAGATGCCGAAGGGAATGAGAAAGACTCTTTATTTTAAGGATGATGACTCCAGACTTTCTTTTCTTCAGGGCAATTATGTAACTCTGACAAATATGTCAGATGCGGATATAGACAGGATATTGAAGTATCATCTGTCTCCTATAAATATTTCTTTTCAGACTACAAATCCCGAGCTTCGATGCATGATGCTTGGAAACAGATTTGCAGGTGATGCACTTAAGAAGGTGGACCGCCTCTGCGCCGATGGGAGTGGAATAGAGATCAATGGACAGATAGTCCTTTGTAAAGGTGTCAATGATGGTGATGAGCTTGAAAGGTCTATACGTGACCTTACAAAGTATATTCCCAATCTTCAGAGTGTATCGGTTGTTCCCGTCGGGCTTTCAAAATACAGAGACGGACTTTATCCTCTTGAACCCTTCGACAGCAAGGATGCGGGGGAGGTAATTGACCTGATCGAGGGCTGGCAGAAAAGAATATTTGCAGAACACGGATCTCATTTTGTGCATGCCAGTGATGAATGGTATTTTCTGGCGGGAAGGGATTTCCCTGAAGAAACAAGATATGACGGCTACATTCAGCTGGAGAATGGCGTTGGTATGATGAGGCTTCTTTTGAACGAGTTCGATGAGGCCTTTGATATTGCAAAGAGACGTTTTGGTGGTGAGCTTTCCAAAATACACCGGAATATTTCTCTTGCCACCGGCAGGCTTGTTTATTCAAGCATTAAGAGGATGGCTGACAGAGCAATGGAAATCTGTCCGGGACTGAACGCAAGAGTCTATGAGATCACAAACATCTTTTTTGGTGAGAGGATAACAGTTTCAGGTCTTTTGACAGGACAGGATATAATTAGTCAGCTAAGGGGAAAGGAACTTGGAGATATTCTTTATCTGCCTGAGAATATTTTGCGAAGCGGAGAGAACTATCTTCTTGATGATGTGACGGTTCCGGATATCGAGAGGGAGCTGAATATAGAGGTGGGTATAGTAGGAAGTGATGGATTTGCCCTTGCTTCAGACCTCTTTGGCATCGATCTTACCGGCAGATAGTCCCCTGATTATAAAGACAGCATGAAAAGGAACAGAAATGAGCAGGAAAAATATAGTAGCGGTGGTCGGAAGACCAAATGTTGGAAAATCCACACTTTTTAACGCGCTTGCGGGTAGCAGGATAGCAATAGTCCAGGATACTCCGGGAGTGACAAGAGACAGGATATATCAGGATGTCGAGTGGTTAAACCACAGCTTTACTCTGATTGATACCGGCGGTATAGAGCCAGATTCCAAGGATATAATTCTCTCACAGATGAGAGAGCAGGCACAGATAGCAATTGACACTGCGGATGTTATCATTTTTATGGTAGATGTAAAACAGGGGCTTACTGATGCCGACTCCAAGGTTGCTGATATGCTAAGGCGCTCCGGAAAACCCATAGTTCTTTGTGTCAACAAGGTTGACAGCTATATGCGGGATCAGCTGGATGTCTATGAGTTTTATAATCTGGGAATCGGGGAGCCGTTCCCGATATCAGCCTCCAACAAGCAGGGAATTGGTGATCTTCTGGAGAAAGTTGTAAGTCACTTTACGAAAGATTCCACCCTGGAAGAGGAGGATGACACCATCAAGGTGGCAATTATCGGAAAGCCCAATGTCGGTAAATCCTCAATAATAAACAGGCTGATAGGTGAAAACAGGCTGATTGTTTCCGACATTGCAGGTACCACAAGAGATGCAATAGATACGCAGGTCACCCACGACGGAAAAAAGTATGTATTTATTGATACAGCAGGGCTACGACGAAAGAGCAAGGTAAGGGATGCTCTTGAGCACTACATGATAGTGAGGACGGTCGGCGCGGTAGAGCGGGCGGATGTAGCGGTTCTCGTGATAAATGCACAGGACGGTGTCACAGACCAGGATGCCAAGATAGCCGGAATTGCACATGAAAGCGGTAAGGCCGTAATAATTGCTGTCAATAAGTGGGACCTTATCGAAAAGGACAATCACTCCGTGAAGGAGTTTACAAAGAATATCAGAAACACGCTTGCGTTCATGAATTATGCAGAAATCATTTTTATCTCTGCACAGACCGGTCAGCGACTTGTGAAGCTATACGACATGATAGACATGGTAAGTGAAAATCACAAGCTCAGAGTTGCCACCGGAGTACTCAATGAGATAATGACTCAGGCCGTTGTGATGCAGCAGCCGCCAAGTGACAAGGGGAAGATCTTAAAGCTCTTTTACATTACGCAGGCATCTGTGGGACCGCCTACTTTTGTCATCTTTGTCAATGACAAAAAGCTGATGCACTTCAGTTACACAAGATATATCGAGAATCAGATCAGAGAGGCATTTGGTTTTAAGGGGACGCCGCTCAGATTCATAATAAGGGAGAGAAAAGAGGAGAAATAGGTATGTTAGGAAGAATTGTGAGTTTGGTCATAGGATATGCACTCGGTCATATTCAGACAGCGGTTATGTATGGAAAACTTAAAGGGGTGGATATAAGAAAGGTCGGAAGCGGTAATGCCGGAACGACTAATACCCTGAGAGTTCTTGGACCAAAAGCAGGAGCCATTGTTCTTTTGGGGGACATGCTTAAATGCATTGTGGCATGCGGAATTTCTTATCTGCTGTTTGGACGCAGCAACCCTGAATACAGAGTTCTTTACATGACCTATGCTGCTGCGGGCTGCGTTCTCGGACATGATTTTCCGCTGCATCTTGGCTTTAAGGGTGGTAAGGGCATAGCCTGTACTGCCGGCTATACAATCTGTCTGGGCTGGAAGTTCACATTGATGGGACTTATTTCTTTCTTTTTGCCCTTTAACCTGACCCACATTGTATCTGTATGCAGCCTTTGCTATTACACCTGCCTGTTTATAATGATAATAATTACCGGACAGATGGGAATGCTTGGTGCAATGACGCAGCAGGCTCTCATTGAGATCTATGTTATCGTAGGACTTCTGACCTTCCTTGCGTTTTACCAGCACCGAGGGAACATCAAAAAGCTTCTGGCCGGAAATGAGAGAAAGACATATATTTTCAAAAAGAATAAGATCGACTGATAGTTGATGACGGATTTATCAAAAAATAACTGCCTAAAGGAGCCGGATTACTAAAAGTGCTGACTCTTTGGGATAGGATGAAGAAGGCTTTTATGAAAAAGAAAATCGGCGTAGTCGGCGCGGGAAGCTGGGGAATTGCCCTGGCTTTTCTGCTGTCAAATAATGGACATGATGTAACGGTCTGGTCAAGGACTGAAGCTTCTGCTTCAAAGCTCAGGGCCTGTCACGGAAATGAGGATAAGCTTCCCGGGGTTGTCCTGGATGAGGCAGTTCAGTTTACGTGTAGTATGGAAGAGGCAGTCTCCGGCAAGGATATAATAGTTTTGGTTGTTCCATCAGCACATTTGCGTGAAACGGTTAAGCTTATGGCGCCGTTCATGGGGAGTCTGTCATCGGGGGAAGGCGCACCGGTTATTGTAAACTGCACGAAGGGAATTGAGAAGTCCACGCTCATGGTGATGTCTGACGTGATACTTGATGAGATACCCGGTGCAAATGTATGTGTTTTGTCCGGCCCTTCACATGCGGAGGAGGTCGGAAAGGGTATGCCAACCACCATAGTTGTGGGAGCAAAGGACAAGAAGACTGCGAAACTGATCCAGAATGTGTTTATGAGTGATGTCTTCAGGGTCTATATCAGTCCTGATATGCTTGGAATTGAGATAGGTGCTGCACTGAAGAACGTAATAGCACTCGCGGCTGGAATGGCGGATGGCTACGGACTTGGTGACAATGCAAAGGCTGCTCTCATTACAAGAGGGATTGCTGAGATAGCCAGACTTGGTCTTGCAATGGGCGGAAAGTTTGAGACCTTCAGTGGGCTATCCGGAATTGGAGATCTGGTTGTTACCTGTGCTTCCATGCACTCAAGAAACAGAAGGGCCGGAATCCTTATCGGACAGGGAAAGTCCATGGAGGAAGCCATGTCTGAAGTGAAGATGGTTGTGGAGGGAGTATACAGTGCAAGAGCGGCCATGGCCCTTTCTGAAAAATATGATGTTGAGATGCCGATTATCAAGGGCGTAAATGAGATTCTTTTTGAGGGAAAGGCAGTAGGAGATGGAATCAGGGAGCTTATGCTAAGGGACAAAAAGATAGAGAGCAGCGCACTTGACTGGTAGAAGGCAGCAAATCAGTTTGCAAGACAGCCGGCCGGGGCAGGTTACTGATCTGTAAAGTCAGGAGAAGAATATTGTAAGAAAAGACCAATATTTCCGTTTGTCGGATATCCGAAAACTCTGAAACGTCTGCGTTTCCGGGTCTTGACTCTGAAAAGTCACAAATTTATTAGAAAAAATGCATGCGAGGGAAGGTGTAGGGATGGTTATAGGTAGGATCAGGAAGGCTGGAAAGATTGCACGAAAATTTAAAAAGCTTAAGAAGCTAAAAAAGCTGAAAATTGTTAAGAAATTTTTCAAGAGACTGCTTTTAATGTTTGTTCCCATAGTATTTATGGCAGTACTCAATTGGGCTGGAAAGAAGATTTTTTCAAAAGTTTTTCGTAAGATTAAGGATAAGATAAAAAAGAAGGTAGGAAAGCGGATTATTAATGGTGTTAAGGGAAAAGTGAAGGCGCGGATTCAGAGGATAAAGAGTGAACGCGATGGCTTTGATGAGTCGCTTTCAGAAAATCCTGCTTAACTTTCTTTTTTGATGAATTAAAGAAGCTGATAATCAAAAAGAGCTTTCCTATATAGGAGAAGCTCTTTTTTGGCTTATTATGAGTCAAATAGCAAAACCCGTCCGGACATCTTTGTCTGTGAAGGCTTTTGTCTGTCGGCTCCGTAAGTCTTCATAGGCTGTGCGGGTTTTTTCTGCCGGCTCAAATTATTAGCTGTGGGACCCATAAGTCTTCATATGGCTTTGGAAATGAAGGTCAGTTTTGATAGAAATAGGGTCTTATCACTTTACTTACTGCTTTCAGAAGAGCAAAAGTTATGAAGGAGTCTATTGGCAGCATTACCAGATTTGAAATGATTCTGCCGGGAAGGATTGCAGCAATAGCCTGCCCGTAGAGCATATTGAGCCAGAGTGTGTTGAGAATGAGGTTGCAGGCGATCTTAACTACAACCTGAGAGGCGAATACGCGCCATAGCTTAAGCGGATGGTTATAGAGAAAGAAGCCGTAAATAATTGCGCCAAGCATTGCAGTGATTGTAAAACCTGGAAAGAAATTGCCGTCACCTGAAACAAACCACTTGATTATATCCATGGCGCCACCGAATACTGCACCAATCCATGGCCCAAAGAGATAATCCACAACCTGATTGGGGAGTCCGGAAAAACCGACTCTTATGTACTGACCAAACTTTATTGTGGCGACATAGCCAAGCAGAATGGCAAGTGCTCCCATCATGCCGCAGAAGGCTAATACCTTTGTGTCCTTCAGCCTTCCAAGAGATGAGAGATTTGATTTTTCAATAAATGAACCGGAATTTTTGACAACTGTTTCATTAGACATAAAAACACCTCCTTTGCAGTTTTCCTTTAACCACATCGGAGGAATAAATATTATTATTCGATGTAGCAGCGGGATGCGACACTAAAACCGCGAATTCATAATCAAATCCTTCGTCCCGACAGCAACTCCCTGTCCACCGGGCACTTTACGAATTAGCGTCTACTCTGCACGTTTGCAACTATTGTTAGTTTTCCAGTACCATGATACATTATTTGGATTTATAATACAAGTATGTATTGTAAGACGGAAGGTGGTAGTATCATGGCTGAAAATGTAAAAATAGTTCCTGCTTCGTGTACACAGTGTGGCGGAACGGTGGAAGTGGATCCAAATTCTGAAAAGGCTGTCTGCCCGTTTTGCGGCACGTCTTTTATTGTGGAGAAGGCAATAAATAATTATACAGTTGAGCATGCGACGATAGAGCATGCTGATAACGTAAAAATTGATATGACAGGGTCTGTTAAGAGCGTGCTCGATTTTGTTGGTGACCAGATGAAGGAGAGCAGGGAAGAAAGAAGGCAGGCCAGGAAAGAAGCCTACGAAAGAGAGCATATGGTGCGGATGGGATTTTTTAAAATGTTTGGAGTCTTATTCGCTGTTATGATGGTGGTGGCCATTGTCTATACTGTTTATGAACGTTTTTTTGACCCGGATGACGGAACTGAAGGCATCTTTTATGAGGAAGTGTATAGTGAGGACAGTGTAATATCCGGTCATATTGATTCAGACGGTTTTCTTTCAGTTAATATAAATGACCCTGGTGAATATGAATGGAACTACGACAGCGGCTACAGTTCTGAGACCCTTAGCGGAATGTCATCGGACTTTGACGGCTATCACTTTACTGTCAAACCATCTCATGAAAACTCTGTAGGCTATGCCGTTGTATGTGAATATGAGGAAGGCACTGAAGCCTATGGATCTCCAAATTCCGTAGGAATTGTAAAATTCAGGATCAGCTCCCAAAGGGTCACTGAAATCCTTGAAGTATCCCACCTTTCAAGTATTTCGGAGTATAGTTTTACTTATTAGATGATGTTGAGGTCGAAAGCTCATTTAAATCTAATGATGTTGAGGTCAAAAGTCACCTGGTGGCTCCGTGGCTGTGCATATTGCACAAGCAGCTGAGAGGCCCTTGTGAGCGGTCGGTACTTAGAGGCCGTACTTTGGCCTCTTAGTACCGCTACCAGCGAGCAGGAGCGAAAGCGTGCCCGAAGTGATTGTACAATATGCACAGCCATGGAGACGCAAGGTGACTTTTGACCTCAACATCATTGGATATGTTTTTAAGTTGCAATACGGCTGCGGTCAGCCGAATTTTAACTATTTATTTTTTATACCGTAAAGTACATTGACATTTAATATCTCTGACAATAGAATTATCGAAGTAGTAAAAACGGAGGTGCATTATGCAGATTTATGAAGAATTGAAAGAGAGGGGACTTATAGCACAGGTCACTGATGAGGAGAAGATAAGGGAGCTTGTCAACAACGGAAAGGCTACTTTTTATATCGGTTTTGACTGTACCGCAGATTCCCTTACAGCCGGGCATTTCATGGCACTTACACTCATGAAGAGACTCCAGGAAGCCGGCAACAAGCCAATCGCCCTCATAGGTGGAGGAACGACCATGATCGGAGACCCATCCGGAAGAACCGACATGAGAAAGATGCTGACAAGAGAGGATATCGATCATAACGCAGAGTGCTTTAAGCGTCAGATGGAGAAGTTCATTGATTTCTCTGAGGGCAAGGCACTCATGGTAAACAATGCCGACTGGCTCATGAACCTTAACTACATTGAGCTTCTTAGAGAAGTTGGTGCCTGCTTTTCTGTAAATAATATGCTCAGGGCTGAGTGCTACAAGCAGAGAATGGAGAAGGGCCTCTCATTCCTTGAGTTTAACTATATGATCATGCAGTCATACGATTTCTATTACATGTTCCAGAAGTACAACTGCAACCTTGAATTCGGCGGTGACGATCAGTGGAGCAATATGCTTGGCGGCACAGAACTGATAAGGAGAAAGCTTGGTGAAGATGCCCATGCAATGACAATAACCCTCCTCACTGACTCAAACGGCAACAAGATGGGGAAGACTGCAGGCAATGCAGTATGGCTTGACGCTGAAAAGACATCACCCTATGATTTCTATCAGTACTGGAGAAATGTCGGTGATGCTGATGTTGATAAGTGCATCAAGATGCTCACCTTTATTCCGATTGAAGAGATCAAGGAAATGGAGAAGTGGGATGGCAGCCGTATAAATGAAAAGAAAGAGATTCTTGCATTTGAACTGACCAGTCTCGTTCATGGCAAAGAGGAGGCTGCGAAGGCTCAGAACGCAGCAAAAGCTCTATTTGCAGGTGGCGGTGACATGTCAAATGTTCCTTCAGTGTCTCTTAAGGAAGAAGATTTCAAGGATGGAAGAATAGATATCCTCCAGGTTCTTGTGTCTGCAGGTCTGTGTTCCACAAGAAGCGAGGCAAGAAGAGCCGTAGAACAGGGCGGTGTAACCTTCAGAGACGAAAAAGTCACAGATGTGAAGGCAAGCTATGACAAATCCGAATTCGCAGACGGGATAATGGTCCGCAAAGGCAAAAAATCCTACAAAAAAGTCATATTCTAAAAATATCTGACATCTTCAGATAACACGGTTGATTATCGGTTAAAACCCTGAAAAAAGTGTAAGGTCACTACCAAGGCACATTTTTC
>JAILJR010000152.1 GCA_024694565.1 Butyrivibrio sp.
GCTGTGCATATTGTACAATCACTTCGGGCACGCTTTCGCTCCTTTCGCTTCGTAGCGGTACTAAGCTCGAAAATACCTCGCTAAGTACCGACGAGCTCATAGGGCCTCTCAGCTGCTTGTGCAATATGCACAGCCGGAGCCGGCCTGTCGAGCTTTTGTCGGGCAGCATCATATAATCTGGAAATAAGCACCGATTTTGATAAGTATTTTTCAGATAATGCGGGATCGGAAAGAGCAAGGCATTTTTTAGACCAGCAGTTTTATAAGAATTGTGCTAAAAAAGTGGGAGATCAACAAGAATATGGAGGTTATTATGCCAAAGAATTCAGGAATTATTTCAATTGTAATCAGTGTTGTAGCGGTTATCATCTCAATAGTTGCACTTGTGAGTAAGCCACAGGCACAACCACAGATACAAGAACAGGCGCAGATACAGGAACAGGTGCAGACACAGGAACAGGCGCAGATACAGGAACAGGCGCAGACACAGACACAGGATGCAGCGAAGGGACAGGACACACAGTATGTGCTGTATCTGGGTACTAATGACAAGGACACGAACGAGCCGGTCTTTTCTCCGGATGAGGCAAAGGTGCACGCGGAGAAGATTCTGATTGACCATTTTGGCGGCTACACCATCCAGGAGGCCAATGGCGGATGGGCTGACGGAGATACGCTCTATCAGGAATACACCCTTGTCATCTATCTTAGTGACACGACGGTGGATGATGTGCACGAAGCCTGTGACGATCTGATAAAGGAATTTAACCAGTCCTCCATACTGATCCAGGCAAACCAGACAACCACTGAGTTTTACGATGGTGGAAATTGAACCGGGTAGATTGTTTAGTTGTTAAAGGTTAATTTTTGGAAAACATTTATTG
Source organism: Butyrivibrio sp. (assembly GCA_024694565.1). GTDB lineage: Bacteria > Bacillota > Clostridia > Lachnospirales > Lachnospiraceae > Butyrivibrio. The sequence goes on from JAILJR010000152.1 coordinate 885, forward strand.
TTACAATTCAGTTGCAAGGCAGTGCGGGGGTCTGAAGTAAAATTCAAGAAATCATACTTTTGCCAGCCATTGCGGGAGTCTGTAGTTATATTCAAGATATCATACATTTGTCAGCCATAGCGGGGGCTGAAGTAAAACTCAAGAAATCATACTTTTGCCAGCAATTGCGGTAGTCTGAGTTATATTCAAGATATTATACTTTAGGGCACATCTGAAAATGAATTTTCTTCAAAAATAGATACGAGATTTTTTTGAGACACATCTGAATTTCAAAAACAGCAAAAAAAGATGTCACGATTTAAAAAAAATCGAAATAGAGAGTCTTCTAAAAAGCTCAATAATATAAATTTTTGAGGAAATTGGTCTCTTTGACACAACTATTATTCGAGAATGCCTTCAAATAGTTGTTTGAGTCCATAAATAACATGTGATTCCTATGAAGCAACCTATCTTTTTTACACAATAATGCAAATTCAGATGTGTCATGATTTGACATGATATCTAAATTTCATCATTTACGCAAAAAAGATGTGTTTTCGGGAATTTTGAAGTCCATCCATGCTGCTCTTCTAACTATTGTCGTTATTGCAGAAGCCTGGACTGAATTTTCTCGACCTGAAAATGGCCTCCTGCACCGATGTAGTGCAGGGGGTCATAACATGATTAATTTGTTTTTTAGTCCGAACTTACCGACCGGGTATGGCTTGTTAAAGCTTAGCGATAGATTTTCATGTGGGTCAAAGGGGACGAATCTTTTGCTTTATTATTTACAATTCAGTTGCCTGCCCTGTCTGGAAACTGAATTGTAACCATTTATTGGTTAGGCTAAAAAACCTGCAAATTGTGCTTTGTTCAAATAATATATGATATAATAACTGTTATGAGACTGTTTTACGTAAACTTAAGGCGGTTTTGTTTTTTTGCGCAGGATTTTGTGAAAGACATTCGTAGTGGATAGCCGCTTGGGGTTAAAAGCTTTTGTTATTTTATAGGCAGGATTGGTATCATCTTGCCGTATTAAAGTTTATGGAGAGTGAAATTGAAGCAAAAAATGAAACTTGGTATTGGGGTACTCGGCATGATCATGGGATTGATGATACTGCTGGGAGTATTGCCGGGGATGAGTAAGACGGCGTTGGCCGCTGATGATTATCCACTCTGGGTTGGTGAAACTCAAGTTACACCTGAGAATGCAACTAGTCCCGATCATCATACATGGAGCTACGATGTAGGGAGTAATACGTTGACTTTGACGAATTATACTTATTCGGGGGAGGGGTATAAAGCCTTTGGTGAAAGCTATGGCATTTGGTATGAGGGAACAGGAGATTTGGAAATTGTAATGAAAGGTGATAGTAGTATAACGCTGAATGATAATGAAGAAAGTGGAATTGTGGGCATACATTCTGGTAATGTTAATGCAAAATTAGTCATCAGCGGAGAGGGTAGCTTGTAAATTAAATGTGGTAGTACAAATGATGGAGGTACTTTTGGAATAAGTTGTGGTAGTTTAATTGTGAATGGAGGTACTATACAAACTTTGTTAGGAAATGGATTGTACTCATTTGGAATTGAAAGCATGCGCAATGTAGAAATTAATGGTGGCATTGTTTTTGCCGTTGCGGGAGCAAGCATTTTAAATTTCTCTTATGGAATATCTGCTAACGAAGTAATAAACATTAGAGTTGACAAAAGTGCGGCATTATTTGTTGAAGGTCATACTTCAGCATTGAATCCTAATATCAAAGTTTCGAATTCACTTGCTGGAGCAGGATGGAAGAACCTTGCTGGCCAAGCAATAGAGATTGAAGCATCTAACACGCCTAGATCGCTTGATCCGGATCCTAATAATCCATACAAAAGAGTAGTCTTTCCCAGGCATGCTACCATACTTAATCCTCCAACTGCGATTAGTGGCCTTAAATATACCGGCTCTCAGCAGCAGCTTATCAATCCGGGTAAGGCAGTAGGTGGTACAGTGAAATATGCAATAAAGACAACGCCATCTACACCGAGTGCGGATGAATATATCTATGATAATGACAACCTTCCTAAAGCTGCTGATGTCGGAACTTATTATATTTATTACATGGCAAAAGGCGATGATTATCATCTTGATTCTGAGGGAACAAACTATATTGAAGCAAAGATAGGAGAAGCTCCAGGCATCAAATTTGACACCTAGAGCATGACCCTTGCAGAGGGAGAAACCAGAAAGATCACCCCGACTGTTATTCCACAGGATGCAAAGGTTACGTGGACAAGTGCGGACAAGAATACTGCAACTGTTGATGAAAATGGCAATGTAACAGGTATTACCGAAGGAAACACCATCATAACCGGAGCAATAAAAGTAGATGAAAAGGAATACAAAGCAGAGTGTGAAGTGAAGGTAACAAAGTTGCCAAACATAACACTCGATACTACAGAGATGTCACTGATGGTCGACGAGGTGAGGCCGGTCAAGGCGACTACGGTTCCCGGGGATGCAACAGTAGCATGGACAAGTGCGGACAAGAGAATAGCTACTGTTGATGATAAAGGTAATGTAACAGGTGTTTCAGAAGGAACCACAACCATAACCGGAACAATAACTGTGGACCAAAAGGAATACAGCGCAAAGTGCGAAGTGACGGTGACAAAGACACCTGGAATAACATTTGATACGAAAGAGATGTCACTGAAGGTTGGCGAAGAGAAGACGATCGCAGCGACTACGGTTCCCAAGGATGCTAAGGTGGCATGGACGAGTGATGACTACGATATCGCAAAGGTTGATGAAAATGGTAAAGTAACAAGTGTTTCCGAATGAACCACAACCATAACCGGAATCATCGTTGTAGACGACAAGCCCTACAGTGCTGTCTGCAAGGTTACTGTTACCAAGGACGAGCCTGTTACACCGAGCATTAAGTTTGATGTGACAGATCTTTCTCTCAAGGTAGGAGACGAGAGGACAATTGAGGCCACTACTGTTCCAAAGGACAGCAAGGTTACCTGGACAACGGATAAGGAGGCAGTAGCCAGGGTTGATAACGCAGGTAAGGTTACGGCAGTTTCTGAAGGCACAGCAGTCATTACAGGAACGATCACTGCCGGAGAGCAGGAACTGAGCGAAAAGTGCACAGTTACAGTTTCAAAGGATACTCCACAGCCGGAAGATATTGGCATTACGTTAAGCCTCTCAGAGACATTCATCACACAGGGAATGGAAAAGGCGCTTAAGGCAACAACAAAGCCTGAGGGAAAGGCTGTCACATGGAGCAGCTCTGACAGCAACATAGCCAGTGTCGATGGAAACGGAATAGTAAAAGGACTTAAGCCGGGAACAGTCATTATCACAGCAACGATCACAGTTGACGGAAAAGAATACTCCGCAACCTGCAAGGTAACTGTAGTTCCTGTCGGCTTTATCCCAAAAGGATCTTCAAATGAAGGTCATGTACGCAAGTTCATCTGGGATACAGTAGAAGCAACAGAGGATGCAGACGGAGAGCTCAGATACCAGTGCGAGATCTGCGGTATGATCAAGGAGAGAGTTCCGCTCACAGCCTACAATGTATTCAACAAGAACACCACTGAGAAGGTAAGGAAAGCCAAAAAGGATGCTACTGTCAAAATTGATACAAGAAAGTGGATCTCCTTCCACAAGATGGTAATGGAGGCACTCGCAGAAAGACCGGATGTAACTCTTGAGGTCACCTTCCTCGATGGTGAGTACAAAGGGAATAAATGCACCGTTACAATTCCCAAGGGCATAGATGACATGTCCCTCGTAGACAAGAACGGCTTCACCGGCTTTTTGTACCTGGGCGGCAAGTTCGGAATGAAGACAAACCCCAACTAAAAAACCGGGGTTTACTCTATAAATCTCACACCAAAGAAATACTTTTTCTTCTTAGAGAGCGTCAAGTAAATATAAAAGTGTTATGAACTAATGAAAATCGGTGGTCTAAGGATCACCGGTTTTTTATGTGAGACAGACTGTATTGGCTACGGACGCCACCATTGACAGAACCTGAAAGAGGCGTGTTACAGCCGCGCCGACGGTGAGGAACTCAAGAACAATCTTTATCTCTCACCGTCGCGTTTTCTATTGTGCCGCCTCTTTCAGAACCCGTCAATGGCAAGCCCTACGGGTGGCTGAAAGTGCCTCTGGCTCAGAATCTTAGAACAATCTAATGTGCCAGACCATTAAACAGGAGGCTGTCAGTGAATTTTTTACACCTTTTTTCTCCGGTGGGCAGCACTATTCTTGGTTTTTCTGCCCTTTTTCTTTGTTTTTCTTTTTGGGGCAGAACTCTCCACGGCGTTTTTCTGCCCTTTTTCTCTGTTTTCTCTTTTGGGGCAGAACTTTCGTCGGCTTCCTTCTGCCCCTTTTTGCGTTTTCCCAATTTTGGGCAGAAATACTTCATCAGAATTTCTGCCCCTTTTTTCTAAAATCGATTTTGGGGCAGAAATACACCGCCGGAGATTCTGCCCCTATTTCCTGAAATCGAATTTGGGGCAGAAATATACCGCCGGAGATTCTGCCCCTTTTCCCTGAAATCGGCTTAGGGGCAGAAATATTTCTCCTGTTTTTTGACGGGCACTCAATCACTTGAAGACAACAAATGACGTTTGCTGCTCTTTCCAACTTATCGATTATCATGGTGCTAGTACACCAAAAAATAAATAACCGATACAAATCCACCGATAATTTTTCCAGCTGCCGCGTTGTCATCAGTCGTCGATGCCCGCATCGACTCCTTCTTCCGTCTTGCATCTGAAAAAAATCCCGGCGGATTTGATGCAGTTATTTATTATTTGGTGTGCTAGTGTGCCAGTTCAATCATTCTTTAACTTATTTGTGCCTGATTGACGTCTATTGCAAGGCGGAAGAAGTCGAGACGTGCATCGACGACTGATGACAACGCGGCATATGGCGACAAGTTGGTGCAAATAAGCAAAGAAATGATTGGGACAGTAGCACTAGTTGATATGGGGGGAGGCAGCTGTAGCTATGGTATTTTCAAAATTCAAAGTAAATCACCACGGGATCAAAGCATAAAAAAGGATTGATTGAACCGACCCAATTTCTGACTAAAATCAAAAACTATTATTTCGGGCGGATTATGTGGTAATATATAACGTAAGGCTATTTTTTTTGATAAAGAAGGTGTATTAAAGAGTGAATTTCAGCGATTTATTTAGCAGGGTGATGCATTTCCTGGTCCATAACGGCTTCCTGTTTACGGTGTCTGTTATGGGGATGGTGCATGCAGTTCTTCTGCTTATTATGTTTTCGGCAGGGGTGACACCCCTGGTGCAGTTCAATGTCTTTAGTGTTATTGTATATATCTTTTGCTTCCTGCTCTGCAGATTCGGGCATATTCTGCCGGTCTATGTGAGCATTGTGATGGAGGTGACGGCATATACAATTATTTCGACCTATTATTTGGGGCTGCGCTGTGGGACATACTGTTTTCTGTTCTCCATTGTGCCGATCATTATCTACTTCGGAAGCTTTTTATTTAAGGGAATTGCAAGATGGCACGTGGCATTGATGCTTGCGCTTAATTTCCTGGTATTTGCCATATTGTATATTACCTTTATTGAAAAAGAGCCGGTGTATCAGTTGGACTCAACGACAAGACTGGGGCTGGTTCTCTTTTCTTCTTTTGTGATGGTGTTTTCGACAGTTTTTTACAACACAATCTATATCTACGCCAGTGAGAAGGAAGTTGGAAGCCTTGAGGAGAAAAACATGAAACTGGCGATGGATGCGCAGGAGGATTCTCTCACGAGGCTCCTTAACCGGAGGGGCTTTATGCCGATATTAGAGGATCTGATGGCAGATGAAAAGACGTCGAAATTCTGCATAGCTTTCTGTGATATCGACAATTTTAAGCGGATCAACGACTCCTACGGACATGAGGCAGGAGATGAGGTGCTTCGCCACATCACCTGGATCGTGAAGAGGCAGATGGACAACTGTGATATCTGCAGATGGGGCGGTGAAGAGATTGTCATCCTGATGCGCGAAATGGAGCTGGCGACTGCAAGAGAGCACATGGAGGAGCTCCGCGAATATGTTGAAGCAAGTCCTACATTTTTCTTCAATAAGCGAATTTACACTACGATGACAATCGGAATTGCGGAGAATAAAGAATCTTATGAGAAACCCGAGGACATAATCAAGGTTGCGGACAGCCGCATGTATTATGGCAAGCAGCATGGAAAGAATGTGGTGATCTATGAAGACAGAAAAACTGTTTGATACTGAAAAATTCGCACAGGTGGCACGAAGAAGTGTCGCAGAGGGCGCTGTTCTTTTAAAGAATGATGGCGGTGCTCTGCCGTTTACGAAGGGGATGAAGGTCTCATTCTTTGGAAGAAGCCAGTACAACTACTACAAGAGCGGTACCGGCTCAGGCGGGATGGTCAATACAAGGTACGTGACAGGCGTCAGGGAGGCGCTTTGCGATGACGGGAGAATTGTCCTTAATGAAGAGCTTTCTGCCATATATGATGCCTGGATCAAGGACCACCCCTTTGATGCCGGTGAAGGCTGGGCAAGTGAGCCCTGGTTCCAGGAGGAGATGGAGATCACGCCCGAGCTTGCCGCAAGGGCTGCCGCTTCTTCAGATGCAGCTCTAATTGTCATTGGAAGAACAGCAGGAGAGGACCAGGATAACTCTTGCTCTGAGGGAAGCTACCTCCTCACCGCAAAAGAGAGACAGATGCTGAAGGCTGTCACTGATGCGTTTGAGAAGACGGTAGTTCTTTTGAATGTGGGAAATATTATCGACATGAAGTGGGTCAGGGAGTTTGACCCGGAAGCTGTCATGTATATCTGGCAGGGCGGACAGGTAGGCGGATGCGGCGTTGTTGACGTCCTTATGGGCGATGTTACCCCTTCAGGGAGACTTACGGACACCATAGCCTTCGACATATCAGACTATCCGTCGGACAAGAGCTTTGGCAGCAAGGAGCGCAATATCCTTTCGGAGGACATATATGTTGGCTACCGCTATTTTGAGACCTTTGCCAGGGACAAGGTGCTGTATCCCTTTGGCTTTGGCCTCTCATACACTGAGTTTGAGATAAGTACCACCGGCTTTGAGCGCAGGGACGGCGCTGCGAAGCTTTTTGTAACTGTCACCAACACCGGCAAAAGAAAAGGAATGCAGGTGGTCCAGGTATACGTGGAAAAACCGCAGGGCAAGCTGGGCAAGCCCCTGCGTGAGCTGGTTTCTTTTGCAAAGACAAGGGAGCTTGAACCGGGAGAAAAGCAAGAGCTGGTGCTTGAAGTATCAGACTACACGCTCTCCAGCTTTGATGACAGCGCAAGGACCGGCTATAAGAACGCCTATGTGCTGGAAGAAGGGGAATATACATTTTATGCAGGAGCAAATGTAAGGGATGCTTCCAGGGCGGGGGCATTTACGCTGGAAAGTACCGTTGTTACCTGTCAGCTTGACGAGGCCATGGCGCCAGTTACGGGATTTAAGCGCATGAGAACAGGAGATTTGCTGGCAGATGGCATTTATTCGGTGGAGTATGAAGAGACTCCTCTCTCTGCTACAGATCCGGTGGAAGAGAGGAAGAAGCTGCTTCCCAAAGAGATTATGCAGACTGGGGATAAGGGCTATAAGCTCTCTGATGTATTCCATGGAAGCTGCTCAATGGACGACTTCATTGCCCAGCTGTCGGATCAGGACCTCATGTGTATCTGCAGGGGAGAGGGCATGAGCTCACCCAAGGTCACACCCGGCTGCGGCGGAGCCTTCGGTGGTGTCACGGATCCTTTGAAGGAATTGGGTATTCCGGTTGCCTGCTGCAGTGACGGGCCGTCGGGAATAAGGATGGACTCCGGAAAGATTGCTTTTGCGATGCCAAACGGAACCTGCCTTGCATCTACCTGGAACATGGAGCTCTTAGAGGAGCTCTACAAGTGGGAAGGCCTTGAGCTTCGCAAGAACAGGATAGATGTTCTTCTTGGACCTGGAATGAATATACACAGACATCCGTTAAACGGAAGGAACTTTGAGTATTTCTCCGAGGACCCGCTCCTTACGGGAAAGAGTGCGGCAGCGATCCTCAAGGGAATGCACAGCGTGGGTGTAACAGGAACAATAAAGCATTTTGCCCTGAACTCACAGGAGACCGGCAGAAGGTGGGTTGAACATGTTGCATCGCAGAGAGCTGTAAGGGAGATATACCTGAAGGGCTTCGAAATTGCTGTAAAAGAGGCAGGAGCACATGCAGTGATGTCCTCCTACGGTCCGGTAAACGGATACTTTACATCGGCAAGCTTCGACCTTCTCACAAGGATACTTCGCGGTGAGTGGGGCTTTGACGGGATCATAATGACGGACTGGTGGGCTGAGTCCGGTGTGGCCGGGAAGGGCAACAGGAAGGACATGGCTTCTGTTATAAGGGCTCAGAATGACCTGTACATGGTCTGCACCGATTCTGCTTCAAATTCAAACGGCGACAACGCACAGGAGGCTCTTTTGGAAGGCTCGGTCACAAGGGCTGAATTCCAGAGATGTGCCGGGAACATCTGCAGATTCATCATGGGTAAGCCTGTGTTTGCAAGGCTCATTGGAGAAGGTGATGAGCTTGACAGGAGGCTTTCGGAGGAAGCAGATGATGAAGAGATTCTTTATGACAAGATGATAGATGTAAGGCTCGATGAGAGTGGTGTCGGAAAGGTGGATGTCAGCGCTATCGGCACAGCCAGAAACAGCACCAACATGATCTCTGTTGCCTTTAAGAAATGGGGATATTATAAGCTTTCAATGACCATAAGGGCAAATGCAAAGAGCGCGCTTGCACAGATCCCCCTCACCATCTCAAGGGAAGGAGAGGTGCTGAAGATGATAACCCTTAAGGGGGATGAGAGCGAATGGCAGACCATAGAGATGGATCTGGCTCCGGCCTTCGCGACATTCTACCTGATGCTCTATTTTGCCCAGGATGGTATGGAGATCAGGGATATGACGATCACCATGACAAAAGAGATCGATGACTGGGCGGAATATCTGGCAAACAAATAATGATTTGCGACTGTGAAAAGAGTTGGGGTTTTTTTGGAGGTTTTGTCGTGGAAGAAAAAAAGATTGTAAATAAGCTTTCGCGAGTGGGGATCTTTGGAAATGTCCTTCTTGCAGGCTTCAAGCTGGTGGCGGGACTGATGGGTAAATCCGGTGCTATGGTCTCTGATGCGGTGCATTCGCTTTCAGATGTCTTTGCCACATTCATAGCATACCTTGGGGTCCGGCTTTCGATGCAGCCTGAGGATGAGGAGCACCCGTATGGCCACGAGAGACTTGAGTGCGTTGCTTCTCTGGTGCTGGGACTCATACTTGCATTTACGGGCCTTGGAATAGGCTATGAGGGAGCAAGGAAGCTGATAACGCATGAAGACCTGGCAATACCGACTATGCTTCCTCTTGTTGCGGCAGTTATTTCCATCGTCTGCAAGGAGGCCATGTTCTGGTATACGATGTATTACGCCAAGAGGCTGAATTCCACCGCCTTTAAAGCGGATGCCTGGCACCACAGGTCGGATGCGCTCTCGTCTGTAGGCTCATTTGTCGGTATCGGGCTTGCAAGGCTGGGGTATCCGATAATGGACCCTGTTGCCAGTCTGGTCATATGTATTTTTATCCTGAAGGTGGCGTATGATATTATTAAGGATGCGCTGGATAAGATGCTTGATACCTCAGTAGGCAAAGATTTCGAGGAGAATCTGAGAAGTTTTATAGAAAGTCAGCCCGGAGTTGAGTGTATAGATCTGCTCCATACGAGGCAGTTCGGGAACAAGATTTACATAGATCTTGAGATAGCTGCTGACAGGAATATTTCACTCATCGCCGCCCATGAGATTGCAGAGAGCGTGCACAACAGCGTCGAGAAGCAATACCCCAATGTAAAGCACATCATGATACACGTCAACCCGGGAAAAGAGAAGTAAGATCAGGCTCTGAAGGTGATCTTACCGGTTTTGGCATCCATATCGTCAACAATTGCAAGGGATTCCAGGCGATAACCCATGTTTCTTATGATGGTTCCGCCGTTCTGGAATCCCTTTTCTATTGCGATTCCGATTCCGGAAACGCTTGCACCTGCCTGGTTGATTATTGAGATAAGTCCCTGAAGGGCACAACCGTTGGCGAGGAAATCATCGATGATGAGCACCTTGTCCCCGGGGCCCAGGAACTTTTTGGATACGATTACATTGTTTTTGTTCTTGTGAGTGAAGGACTCAACTTCAGCGGAGTACAGGTCGCCGTCCAGATTGACGCTCTGCGACTTTTTGGCAAAAATTACCGGCACGCCGAAATGTCTCGCCGTGATGCAGGCAATTCCAATTCCTGAGGCTTCGATGGTGAGGATCTTGTTGATCTCAACGCCCTCAAAGCGCCTTGCCCACTCTGCACCCATCTGGTCAAACAGCCCGACGTCAAGCTGATGGTTCAGGAAATTGTCCACCTTGAGGATATTGCCTTCTTTTACGACGCCGTCTTTAATGATTCTTTCTTCAAGAAAATTCATCTTTTTATCCCTCTGTTGGTCCTAAGTGGTACCTCTTGCGAAGGACTGCCTTAGGACGGTCTGCAGTTTTCATAATAGCTTTGCATTGCCTGAAAGCCCAGGTTATCTTTCTTCTCTGAAATAGTTGGTTCCAAGGCTCTTCGGGGGCTGGTTCTCACGCTTGCTTCGCATGCTGGTGATCACGAGCACTACAAGAGTCACGACATAGGGGATCATCTTGTATAATTCCTTGTATTCCGTATGTGTTCCCGAGGGGAGATACAGATAGAGGATATACAGTCCGCCGAACAGGATGGAGGAGAGGATGCCTATATCAGGTCTCCATATGGTGAAGATGACAAGAGCTATTGCAAGCCAGCCTCTGTCTCCGAATGCATCATTTGACCATACTCCGCAGGCGTAGTCCATGACATAGTACAGTCCGCCGAGTCCTGCGATCATACAGCCAAGGCAGGTGGATACATATTTGTATCTGGTGACATTGATTCCGGCGGCATCTGCTGTGGCAGGGTCCTCGCCTACCGCCCTGAGCTGCAGGCCTACTCTTGTCTTTTTTAGTACATATGCCGCTACAAGTGCGATTATTATTGACACATAGGCAAGAAAACCATACGAGAAAAGGAGCTTGCCAACCCATCCAGTGCTTGATGCAAACGGCAGTGTCTTGCTGAAATAAGCCGATGTTGCGGACAGAGAGATGGAAGGAACGTCTGCTCCTGCAAGCTTTATAAGCGAGCCGCCAAAAAAGTTGCCAAAGCCGATTCCAAAGGTGGTCATGGCAAGACCCGTTACGTTCTGATTGGACCTCAGCGTTACGGTCAGGAAGCAATACAGAAGTCCCATCAGCAGGGAGCCGACAAGAGAGCAGAGCAGTGGTATGAACACTGCCAGAAACCCGTTGAGTCCCGCAGCGCCCGCTGACTGCTCGTAGAAAAAGGAGCCTATGACTCCGCTGATGGCGCCAACGTACATTACACCGGGGATACCGAGATTAAGGTTTCCTGATTTTTCCGTGATCGTTTCTCCCGTGCTTCCCAGTAAGAGGGGAACGCCCTGTTGTACTGCTCTTGGTATAAAAGCAACTAAACTAAACATATCATGCAACCCCCTTCTTTGATTTTTTAGCCGAACGAATTCTGTATCTTATGAAAAATTCGCATCCGATAATAAAGAACAGTATGATGCCTGTCAGGATATCCGCAAAGCTCTGATTGAGCTCAAACGCAGTGGATATCTCGCTTGCGCCCCTGTCCATGAATACTATGAGGAGGCTTGTGAATATCATCCCGATGGGATTGAATTTGGCAAGCCAGGATACCATGACACCGGTAAAGCCCTGTCCGTCTGATATGGTTGTGGTGATCGTGTGGTTGATGCCGCCGACAAGCAATAATCCGGCGAGACCACATATCGCGCCGGATAAGAGCATGGTGCGGATTATTACCTTTTCGACGCTGATTCCTACATATCTGGCAGTGTTCTGGCTCTCGCCAACTACAGCTATCTCATAGCCGTGTTTGGTATATTTCAGGTAGATGTACATACCGACAGTGATAAGGACAGCCACTATGATGCTGAGCAGGTATTTGTTTCCAAGTGCAGGAAGCCAGCCGGTGTTGGAGTTCTGGTTTATGATACCGATTTTTCCTGAGCCCTTTGGCACCTCCCAGACTATTGTAAAATATGCAACAAGCTGTGTTGCGATGTAGTTCATCATCAGCGTGGACAGCGTCTCGTTGGTATTCCACTTTGCCTTGAAGAGAGCGGGGATAACGCCCCATATTGCGCCGGCAAGCACGGATGTGATTATCATGAGAATGATAACTACAGCTCCCGGCAGCTTTCCGTCCAGAGTGATCATGCAGGCAGCTGATGCAAGTCCGCCCATAAGAACCTGGCCCTCACCGCCTATGTTCCAGAACTGCATTTTAAAGGCTGGCGTAAGTGCCAGCGATATGATGAGCAGGATAGAAGCGTACTGCAGTGTGATCCAGGTCTTTCGCTGGGTTCCAAAGGCTCCCTTGAAGATTGTTGCAAAAATTGAAATGGGGTTGTCACCGGTGCAGACCATGGTGACTACGGCACATACAACAAGAGCTGCAAGTATGGCTGTTATTCTGATCCGCCAGGCCTTTTTGGCGGAAATATCATCTCTTTTTACTATGTGATATAGAGGCTCTTTAACCTTGCTGTCTGTCATTAACAAGCCTCCCTCTTCTGAGTCATGAGTGTTCCTAAGGTGTATTTGTCAGCAGCTCTTCCGTCTACGATTCCGGACACCTTTCCGTCGCATAGTACAAGTATCCTGTCGCAGAGCTCAAGCAGTACATCAAGGTCCTCGCCGACGAAGATAACCGCAGCACCACGCTTTTTCTGCTGGTTGATGAGGTCGTATATCTGATAGGATGAGTTGATATCCAGACCACGTACCGCATATGCAGTCAAAAGAACCTTGGGCTTGGAGGCAATCTCACGTCCCACCAGGATTTTCTGGACATTTCCGCCCGAAAGCCTGCGTACCGGGATGTCGACACTGGGAGTAGCAACTGCCAGCTTATCCACCACCTTCTGTGCAAGATCACGCGGAGTCTTTTTATCTGTGAAAAATCTTGATTTGCCCAGGCGGTATGATCTGAGCATCATGTTGTCCGCAAGATTCATATTTCCTACAAGGCCCATACCAAGCCTGTCTTCGGGTACAAAAGACAGTTTGACTCCAAGCTCGGATATTTCCCTGGGAGATTTTCCGACAAGCTCTTCCTTTCTGCCGTCGGCGTGAACATAGGTAATGCTGCCGCTCTGAATATTTTCAAGACCTGCAATGGCTCTTAGGAGCTCCTTCTGCCCTGAGCCGGAAATGCCGGCAATACCGAGTATCTCACCTGTATTTGCCGTAAAGGATACATTGTCAAGCTTTTTGAGGCCCTCTTCATCAACAACAGTAAGATTGTCGATGGAGATGCGGCTCTGAGGATCCACAGGCTCCGGCCTGTCAATGTTTAGTGTAAGGGAACGGCCAACCATCATGTCGGTCATTTTCCTTGCGTTGGTCTCAACAGTTTTCATCTCGCCTACATATTCGCCGTGACGCAGAACTACAACCCTGTCTGAAATGCTTGAGACTTCATTTAACTTGTGAGTGATGATAACAATAGATTTGCCATCTTTTTTCATGTTGCGCATGACTTTAAAGAGGTTTTCGGTCTCCTGGGGAGTGAGTACGGCTGTGGGCTCATCAAGGATCAGTATGTCAGCTCCTCTGTACAGAACCTTGACTATTTCGACGGTCTGCTTCTCGGAGACGGACATATCATATATTTTTTTGCCGGTATCGATCTTGAAACCATATTTATCACAGATGCTGCGGATCTTTTCCTCAGCTTCCTTAAAATTCAGTTTGCCCTCGAGACCCAGTACTATGTTTTCGGTCGCGTCAAAGACATCGATCAGCTTGAAATGCTGATGAACCATGCCAATGCCCTGATCAAAGGCATCCCTGGGTGAACGGATGACTACCTCACGGCCGTTTATCATTATTTTGCCGGCGTCAGGATAATAAATACCTGCAAGCATGTTCATGAGCGTGGTTTTTCCGCTGCCATTTTCACCAAGGAGCGCTAATATTTCTCCCTTGTTGATATCAAGATTTACGTCTTTATTTGCTGATACTTTACCGAAGTCCTTTGTTATGCCACGAAGAGATACGGCTACGTTATTGTTTTCCACTTTTGTCACCTTTCCATACTAAAGAACACATAGTGCGATGATAGGAATAAAAAGGGGAAATCCTCGAAAAAAACGCAAACAGCATTCAAAGATTTCCCGTATTTTAGGGAAGCGCAGGCTAAAGCGCTTCCCCGGTTGTATTGTTATGATCAGAATGCAGTATCAAGAAGCTGGATGCCGTCGATCTGCAGGTCAAAATATGGTGCTGAACGATCGCCTGACTCAGCGAAGTATCCGTCCTTTATTGCCTCAGTATCAGCTGTGTAATCAGCGTCGGTATCAACGTCAGCCATATATGATGTAAGCTCCTCGCCCTTTACTGTGAAGGTCTTGGTATCAAATACGTGAAGGACGCCGGCTTCCATGTCTGCCTTGGCCTTTGCAATGGCATCTGCTGTTCCCTCTGCTGCTGCAGCTCCGAGATCTGTAAGCTCAACAGAGCCTGTCTCGAGTGTTCCTACATAGTCTGCAGGGATCTCTGTATTGTTTGCTACAGCATCAATGATGTATGAGAAATATGGTGTCCAGTTGATCCTTGAAGAAACGATGAAGGTATTAGGGCAGGCTGACTCAGTGCTTCCGTTGTAAGAAACGTCAGGAACACCGGCCTTTTCACATGCTGTAGGAGCGCCCATTGAATCGGCGTGCTGTGAGATAAGAACGCAGCCGTCCTCGATGAGCTTGTTTGCACCTTCCTTCTCAGCTGTCTCATCATACCATGAACCTGTGAAGGTTACGTCCATTGTTGCTGAAGGGCAGACTGAACGTGCACCAAGGAAAAATGAAGTGTAACCTGAGATAACCTCAGCGTATGTATATGCGCCGATGTAACCGATCTTGGCCTGGTCCTCTTTGATCTCGCCCTTATCGATCATCTCGTTGAGCTTGAGTCCTGCTGCAATACCTGCAAGGTAACGGCCTTCATAGATAGTAGCAAAGGCATTGTGGTAGTTTGAAAGTCCCTCTGTGTGAGCCTTTGTTCCTGTAGCGTGGCAGAACTGTACGTCAGGATACTCCTTGGCAGCCTCGATCATGTAATCCTCATGACCAAAAGAATCTGCGAATACGATGTCGCAGCCTGCATCAGCAAGCTCACATGCTGCTTCGTAGCACTCCTGTCCCTCTGGAATATTTGTCTTGAGCAGGTACTCAACTCCTGCTGCGCTGCATGCCTCCTGGGCTGCGTTGATGAAGTTCAGGTCATAGGTAGAGTTCTCATCATGTAAGAAGATGAATCCAACCTTTACATCTGATGCTGCCTTTGACTGTGCAGCTTCATCGGCACTTGCCTGGTCTGCTGCTTCATTGGTTGCTGCTGTTGTGTCTGCAGATCTGGTTCCCTGGCTGCTTCCACATGCGCACAGCCCCATAACCATAGAGGCTGCCAGAACAGCTGACACCACTTTTTTGAATTTTTTCATTGTTCTCCTCCTTTTGTTAAACCGCTGGTCAAACTGACCGGTACGCCTTTGCCAAAAAGCAATGGAAAAGGCGTAGAATCCGTGTTTCTACGCCGAAAGAATCTGATATAGGTATAACTATTATCTGTTACAGGTAATAAAGTTAATGTACATCAAACACTCGATAGTCCAGTTATTTACGGCAACTGAGTAGAAACATCAAATCCATATCATTTGACCTATATCGATTAATACCGCACTATGATAGCAAATGAATTCGGATTAGACAAGCACAAATATAAAATTTATATAAAGTCGGCTTCAGGGAGGCGCTCCAGGGGTCATCCAGGCAGGGATAGGGCGCCGCAAATGAAAGTCTGCCCGGGATGACGCTCTCGCTCTGTGAAAAACGTAGCGGTACTAAGCGACCAAAGTACGGTCGCTAAGTGCCGACGTTTTTCAAAGCACCCCGGGTCAGCCTTTCATTTGCTCTGCCTATCCCAGCCTGGATGACCACTGAAGCTAAGTCTATTGATGACGATAAGATTTAGTTATCATAAAACCTATTGACGCAGTATGTAAATGTGTGTGAAAATGGTTTCAGCTAAACAAAATTAAAGTGCGATGAGAGATTAACAGTTTAAGGCCAGGAGGGAAATGAGATGAGTGATTACAGATTTGAGACTTTACAGCTGCATGTTGGGCAGGAACAGCCGGATCCGGCAACAGATGCCAGGGCGGTGCCGATTTATCAGACAACTTCTTACGTGTTCAGAAACAGTCAGCATGCTGCTGACAGGTTTGGGCTTGCGGATGCAGGTAATATTTATGGGAGACTGACAAATTCGACTCAGGATGTTTTTGAGAAGAGAATTGCTGCTCTTGAGGGTGGAAGCGCAGCGCTTGCGGTTGCTTCGGGAGCGGCTGCCATTACATACACGATTGAGGCGCTTGCGGCAAACGGCGGACATATTGTTGCGCAGAAGACTATATATGGCGGAAGCTACAACCTGCTTGCACACACGCTTCCTCAGTACGGGATAAAGACCACATTTGTGGATGCCCATAATCTTAGCGAGGTTGAGGGTGCTATCCGGGATGACACAAGGGCAATCTACCTTGAGACTCTTGGCAATCCAAACAGTGATATTCCGGACATTGATGCAGTTGCCGAGATAGCCCACAGACACGGACTTCCGCTGGTGATTGACAATACGTTTGGAACTCCTTTCCTCATCAGACCGATTGAGCATGGGGCAGATATCGTTGTTCACTCTGCAACCAAATTCATCGGCGGCCATGGTACAACGCTTGGCGGAATCATTGTTGAGTCGGGCAGATTCAACTGGAAGGAGAGCGGCAGGTATCCGAATATTGCTGATCCTAACCCGAGTTACCACGGCGTATCATTTGCAGATGCGGTTGGTCCCGCAGCCTTTGTGACATATATCAGGGCCATCCTTTTAAGGGATACGGGAGCTACAATTTCTCCGTTCAATGCCTTCCTTCTGCTGCAGGGCGTTGAGACGTTGTCACTAAGGCTTGAGAGACACGCTGAGAATACCAAAAAGGTGGTGGAGTTTTTGAGCAGGCATCCTAAGGTTGAGAAGGTTAATCATCCTTCGCTTTCAGATCATCCTGATCATGCTCTCTATGAGAAGTATTTCCCCAACGGAGGGGCATCGATCTTCACATTCGAGATAAAGGGCGGCAAGGAAGCAGCATGGAAATTCATTGACAACCTGGAGATCTTCTCACTACTTGCCAACGTTGCAGATGTAAAGAGCCTTGTTATCCATCCTGCAACAACTACTCATTCACAGCTTTCCGATGAGGAGCTCAGCGACCAGGGAATTTCCCAGAGCACCATCCGCCTCTCAATCGGAACAGAGCATATCGAAGATATCATTGCAGACCTTGAAAAAGGCTTTGCTGCAATCTGAAAAACAAGTTAAAGGGACGCTTTTAGACAAGGGCAGTCTCCAAGCCAAAGGGACGGTTTTGACCGGTTTGTAAAACAGGTCAAAAACCGTCCCTTTGAGTTGAAACCTGGCCTTTGATTTGGAACCAGCCCCTAGAGTTGGAAGTTGCCCCTGGATTTGGAACCATCTCCCAGAGTTGGAATCAGCCCCTCGACTTGGAATCACCCCCCTGTTTGCGAGGGAGACCTCATTTACGATACAATATAATGAGCCGACCGACAAAAGTCCGCCCGGCCAGCTCCGACCGTGCATATTGCACAAGCATCTGAGAGGCCCTTGTGAGCGGTCGGCACTTAGAGGCCGTACTTTGGCCTCTTAGTACCGCTACCAGCGAGCAGGAGCGTAAGCGTGCCCGAAGTGATTGTACAATATGCACAGCCGGAGCTGGTCGGGAGGACTTTTGTCGGTCGGCTCATACTATCATATACAAGCGAAGTTTTTGTGAAAAGGTGAAGGAGATATGAAGATAACAGGGGCGAAAGTGCTCACGGTTGATTATGTATTTGAGGAGCGCGATATATTTACGGCATCGGAACGGATATCCGACAGCTCTGATGACGGCGTCATTATTGATGCAGGTGGTCTTTATGCGATTCCGGGGCTTGTGGACATCCACTTTCACGGGGCAGTGGGGCATGACTTCTGCGATGCGGACTGTGAAGGATTAAGGGAGATCGCGGAGTATGAAGCACGGCACGGGGTTCTTGCCATCTGCCCTGCAACCATGACTCTTGACAGGGAACGCCTTCAAAAAATCATGAAGACGGCAAAAGACTATTCGGACACCTGGCGATCCGGTTCCAAGGGAGCCAGACTTGTCGGCGTCAACATGGAAGGGCCTTTCATAAGCCCTGACAGGATAGGGGCGCAGAACCCGGAATACCTGCATTTGCCTGATATAGAGCTGTTTGAGAGTCTCCAATATGGCAGCGGGAACCTGATAAAGCTCCTTGATGTCGCGCCTGAGCTACCGGGCTGCATTGACCTGATTGGAAAATTGCACGACAGGGTCAACATTTCAATTGCGCATACGAACGCTGACTATGCTGTTGCCAGTGAAGCTTTCTCAAAAGGAGCAAGGCATATGACTCATCTTTTTAATGCAATGCCGGGAATCGGCCACCGGCAGCCTGGGCCGGTAATTGCGGCAAGGGAGTGCGGCGCAGAGGTTGAGCTTATCACAGACGGCATCCACATCCACCCGGCAGTGGTCCGGTTTGTCTTCGATATGTTTGCCAAAGACAAAGTCTGTCTTATCTCCGACAGCATGGAAGCTACCGGCCTTTCCGACGGCGAATACGAGCTTGGCGGTCAGAGAGTGCAGGTCAGCGGGAAAAGAGCAATACTCTCCGGGTCAAAAGACACAATAGCGGGTTCTGCCACGAATCTTTTTGACTGTATGATTACCGCAGTAAAAGAAATGGGCGTTTCATTTGAAGCAGCCGTGCGCGCCTCGACCGAAAATCCTGCAAGGTCAATAGGCATATTCAATGACTACGGAAGTATCACCCCGGGCAAATACGCAAACATAATTCTGCTGGATGAAGATTTCAGGATAAGGCAGGTCATAAATCACGGTCTGCCAACTGAATTGCCGGTTACTTAAAAAAGAGGGTGCTTTTTTCCCGATTAAGGTGTATGCTAGATTTATATGATTATTAGTGTTATTGTTAATAATCAATTATAAAAGGAAACAATATGGGATTTGCCGGATTATTTTTTGATGCAGACAAGTACATAAGGCGGGTGGAGAGCCCCAGGGTCAAGAAGACGCTTGGAAGAAAAGAGCAGGTCGTCATGTATATTCAGAAGTACTTTGAAGACTATTCCCCTGATTACTTAGACGATGTTTATAATTCTTGTATCAGATATATCGATGAGTCTTTTGCCGGGCAGAATGCTACTGATAATGAGGTGACCAGCCCTGAGGTGCAGGCGGTGACGACGATCATCATGTGGCTGGAGAGCTATATCAAGCAGGGCAGTCTTGACAAGCTCAAGTATATGCGCGTACTTGCTGCAAAAGAGGCTTTTAAGCTCTATTGCGGAATGATTTCTAAGGTTATGGAGCTTGGGATAATAGACAGGAGGACTGCAAAGAGCAGGATTACAAGATTTTACAGGGAATGTGGACTTGGATGAAATGAATGACTTCTTGTGGGCAGTTTCCTCTTTTGTCTGCAGGAAGTTTTAATTTTTGAGCGACCGATAAAAGCCAGAGCTGGCCGGACGGGTTTTTGTCGGTCGGCTCATTTTATGATTTGATACAACACAAGACGGACTTGGGGAGCCCTTTAAGTTTATATCTTTGGGGAATTGGTCCGCTATGAAAAAAGTAAAAGCCGGGTGGGGAGTTTAATAATGAGTTTAACACAGATCATTCACATTACATTTGAGCTGTGGAGTGCAGCTTTTTGCGGAATTGCCATTATCTGCGTGTTGGCGACGCGATATCAGGACAGGAGAAAATCGAAGCTTTTAGGATACCAGTTGCTGTGCAATGCATTACTGAATCTTTTTGAAGTGCTGGCATATTATTTCCGGGGCAATACATCAGAGCTTGGATATTATATGGTGAGGATATCCAATTTTATGGTGTTCTTTCTGACCCATATCATGCTGCTTCTCGCTACTAATTATATCTGCTACAGGATGGGCAACAAGGGAGGCAAGGGTACTGAGCTCACAAGGCGCACCGTAAGGACTATCTGCATCGTTGGAATTATTATGCTGGTTCTGTCCAGATTTGTCGGATTTTATTATGCTTTTGATGAACAGAACAGATATTACCGGTTAAACGAGTCCTACTGGATCATGCTGGCAATACAGATCACAGGTGCTCTGGTCCTGACAGTATTTACCGTTTTTCACTGGAACAAATTAAAGACACTTGAAAAGATTGCATACCTTTCCTATGAGCTTTTGCCTATCCTTGCCATTGGCTTCCAGGCTTTCATATACGGAATATCTCTTTCAACATTTGCCTCTACGTACTCGGTTCTGCTGATGTTTGTGGTGTATGTGATCGAATATTCGGAGAGGACGGTATCTGAAAAGCAAAGGATACAGTCTGAGCTTCTGCTTGCAAAATCAATACAGACTGCCATGCTTCCCCATGCCTTTCCGCTCTTCCCCGACAGGAAGGAGTTCGATATCTATGCAACGATGGACCCGGCGAGAGAGGTTGGAGGAGACTTTTATGATCTCTTTATGATCGATGATGATCACCTGTGCATGGTCATTGCCGATGTCTCGGGAAAGGGGATTCCGGCGGCGCTGTTTATGACTGTTTCCAAGACAATTCTAAAGAGCTGCGCGATGCTGGGGAATTCAGCGTCAGAGATTCTGAGAAAGACCAACGAGGGGCTTACAAAGGATAATCAGACGGGGATGTTTGTCACCGTGTGGGTTGGGATCATTGAACTGTCGACAGGTAAAATATCCTGCTCCAACGCCGGACATGAGTACCCTGCCATCATGCGAAAGGGCGGTACGTTTGGTATTCTGAAGGATAAGCACGGCTTTGTCCTTGGCGGAATGCCGGATATGCCCTACAGGGAATACACCATTCAGCTGGAACACGGAGACAGGCTGTTTTTGTACACTGACGGGGTGCCTGAGGCCACTGACAGGAACAACAGGATGTATGGCACAGACCGCATGATAGCGGCACTGAACCGGACTCCGAATGAATCTCCCAAAAAGATACTTGAAACAGTGCGCGCGGACATCAACAGCTTTGTAAAAGATGCCGAGCAGTTTGATGACCTCACCATGGTGTGCATGGAGTACATCTGATGCTGTTATTTAGAGTTTATCCGTTTAAGAATAATGCCGACAAAAAAGGGCTGCTCATCTGAGCAGCCCTTAAATATTAGTTAATGTCGGAGGTGATATCTGTGTTTTCACCGGTGATGCCGACCCATGCGCCATCCTTGGCTTCCGGTGCATCTGCGTGTGCAAGGAGCCATTTGTTGGTTGCGGTGAGCATACGGTCTTCCTGATTCTGTGCCTTGAACTCAGGCTTGCCTACATTTGTGCCCCTTGGCAGTCCGACAAGAACCTGGAAACCGGAATCCTTGTGAGCCTGGCAGGGTGCATAGTGAAGTGCGGTTGCATATACCTCGATCATTGTGCCTGCGGGGCAGAAGAAAGCCTTGACCTTGCCGGAATCAAGCTTGTAGTCCACGATCTCTTCCCTCTTTGCCAGAAGCAGTATAAAATCAGTTGCTCCGAGGTTGATCTCTGATGAGCGGTGATATTCAAGACAGTTGAGCTTGGTGTTGTGTCCGTTGCACCATCCAAACTGCATGTCTGAACCGCCAAAGAGGCTGTTTGAGATAACAGAAGCTGCAGGAAGCGACTGCAGGGCAGGCTCCTCAGCTACATAATCAGTGCCCTCCGGGATAGGAGTGTTCTCCTTGAGAGCCTTGGCAATTGCCTTCTTTTCCTCTTCGTAACCCTCGATTATCCTGCCATAATTGGTAAATTCAGGATCTGTAACATTATATATTTTCATTGCTTATCCCCTTTCTTCTATAGTTTTTCATTCCTGAAAACAATCATAACGCCTACAGGATTCGGTGTCCTATCATTTATTAGCTTATTCTTTTCAATATTTGCTGTTAAAAGATTATGAGTTCACGCTGCCCGGCAGTAATGAACGGGCAGCCTTAGCAATATTTGATTAGAACTTGGCAACCAGTGTGATGAGCGCAGCCCGGATAAATATGTAAAATAATATTGAGCTACCCCTCAAAAGCCTGCACAGCCGCAGCCGGGCGGGACTTTGACGGGCAATAATGATGACAATACGGCTCCCGGAGATAAGCCGGCGCAGGAAGGTAAAGAAATGATTGAGTCGCCTCGCCACCCGGGAGATGTGTTCTGC
>JAILJR010000172.1 GCA_024694565.1 Butyrivibrio sp.
ATACATAAATCGGCTCCTTGATGCAAAGAAAATTGGGGATATCAGTAATAATCCATGCATCTATTATACCATATATTTATGCAAAATACTGTAATTATCTTGCTATGATATACGTTTCATTTGTTTAGCAGCCACTAATTAGGACAATTATCGGGCGTAGTATTTGAATTCATGTCCCTGTATTCACAAGGAAGCGTTCTACACTCACGACACCTATATCCCGTATGATTGCCGTATCTCTTTCTGCATTCCAGGGAACAAAAGACACTGTCTGATTTCTTAGCCCAAAATTCCCTCCCGCAATTCGTGCAAAATTGTTTTTTGTTACTACTCAAACATCTCACCTTCTTTCACGGGTTCGAATACGCCTTTCATTAGTACACTTCCAAGAAAACCGCAATAGCGATAGCGCTATCACGGTCTTCATTAAAATAATTATTTTTTATTTACAGCATCCTTAAGAGCCTTACCTGGCTTAAACTTTGGAACTGTAGCAGCAGGGATTTTGATCTCCTCACCTGTCTGTGGGTTCTTGCCCTTTCTTGCAGCTCTCTTGATGACTTCAAAAGTTCCAAATCCTACAAGCTGAACCTTGTCTTTCTTCTTAAGTGCAGTTGAAATTGAGCCTGTGATGGCATCAAGTGCCTTGCCTGCATCCTTTTTGGAAAGGTTCGTCTCCTTTGCGATTGCATCAATAAGTTCGTTCTTGTTCATACTGTTGTTTTCCTCCTGCTAAAATTTTAAAATAGTTAAGCGTCGTGCCTTAACTCTCCTATGAAAATAACTTACACCTTAAAGGTCGTAGTCTCCCTCAATATTGCCATTGATAACAAAATAAACCTTGCTCTCATCAGGCTTGACATACAGATTGATCTCTTTGATTGTATCTACATCGCCGCCCATGTCATACTGGAACTTGTTCTTTGCGTTCTGTACAAGCTCATCATATGAAATGTCCTTCCCGGCATACTGCAGCATTACGTTTGCCTTTGTAGCAGGTTCAGCACTCTTCTCTGCAGGTGCTGCCTTCTTGGCTGTCTTAGTAACCTTTTTAACTACTTCCTTAGCACCTTTTTCTGTTTTTGTCGCTAAAGACTTTGCTGCATCTGTCAGCTTGTTCTGTTTCTTTGAATCGGTTGTCTCTTTCTCTGGTCTCGGCATCTTTATTCCCTCTCATGTTACTTTGATATATCCGGCACTAAAGCCTTAAAAACTACATACACTAATATACCATATTCCGCACATACTTATCATGAAAAAAATATAAAGATTACATAGTGTGTGCACAGGGTGCGTTTTCTTTTCTCTGGATCGTTTTTAAAATACACTTCAATAGTAAGAAACTTTTCAGTCATTGAATAGCTCATCCCTGTGTATCATTACTATCGACAGATCGGAAATAATCTTAATACTATTTTAGTTGAACATCTGCTTTTGATGCCTCATTTACCTTTACAATTCCAATAACTTCATAACCTGCAACAAGAAAAAAAAATAACATAATCCAAAGTCTTCCCTTCATGGATGCAACAAAATCATAAGCACCATGCATAATCATCGGAACAAGAAATGCCAAGGCAATATGCTTATTTTTATTTATGTGATTATTATCACTTTCAGACTTCTTGGCATTTCGCTCCTAATCTATTTGAGTCAGCTCCTCGGAAGACATATTTTTAGCTGAACTACAGCCTGCTAAAAGTACCACAGCAGTAATTATTGAAACAATCCTTTTTCCTCTCATCTTTTACCCTTCTTATAGCTATACGTTTTTCACACGACCATTTTAGTTACTTCCTCTTCTTTACACCTCGAACGATAAGCACAATCAAAAGAACTATCACCACTAATGGCACTAGGAAAATCATAGCAATCTTTCCCATGGTGGCCAATGGACTATATTCAATGACACCAACACTGCCATCGTAGTAGCCTCCCTGGTTCTTGACGGATTCCAGGAATTCAGGATCAGGCTGTGAGGAAGAAGTATTACCAGAAGACTGTACCTTGTTCTGGGCATAATCATCCGGGACATATTCTATGACTCCTGTGCCGGCATCGTAGTAGCCGCCTGTCTCCGTCACCCAGCTCATATCCTCGGGTTCAACTACGTACTCTTCATCTGACCACTCAAACTCCCACATCCGGTATATGTGATGGACAGCATTGTCTGAGATGTCACAGACGAACCAGAATTTCTTTATGTCATCCTCTCCCGGCACATCTGGAAATGCTGCGCATATTGGCACTATTCTGTTCCAGTTCAGCTTTCCCAGGTTCTTTTTCAGCCTGTCTGTCTCCTTTTCAGGAATGCTGACATATTCGGACAAACCCTCAGAATTGAAAAGCGGAATCTCACTTATGACTTCCGCATTTAAAATATTTTCCTCCTGCGTAAAACCCGGCTTCACAAATGATGCGCTTACACGAACCTCACCCGGGCTCTTGTCGCCTGAAAGCTCCCACTTTACGCAGAATGACTCGTTGATCATTTCCTCTCCGGGGTAATACACTTCCTTTAAGTCATCTATTTCAACTGTGTATTTTGTTTCTTCCCCTTCATATTCGCCTGCGTCTTTTCCCTTAAACTCAAGAACAGCATCATCATCTTCTTCAATCCCTATGGATAAAGAATAACCTTCTGTCTCTGAGCTTACTTCATCCGGAGTAATACACTTATACTCTCCCGTCATTCTCCAGCTTCCGGGAAAGCTTCCTCCATACAGCTCAACGCTGCTCATAGCATATCCTTGTATGCCCGAAAGCATAAGTACGGTAGCAAATATTCCAGGAAGAAGTATTGTCAGCATTTTTCTGATTGTTCTCTTAAACATGTTTTATCACCCTTATTGAAGCCCAAGTTTTTGCAATGCATACTCTGCCTGTTCTTTTGTGAACTATTTATAGACATGCCTATGCATTGGAAATAAGGATATAGTTACACTTTAATTGTAAACAATAAGTATTAATTCAAATGTAAGTTTTTCTTAAGTTTTTATGATATTTTCCACTACTGATAAAACCTGCTTACCAGTGTAAATCTCAGTTAATATTATTTTAATTTGATTGCCTACAGCTTTAGCTGCATAATGAAAATAGGTACAAAAAATCATAATCTTCTTAAAATTAATTTCAGAAAGGAGGCATGATCAATGAAACAAAAAATCTGGAAACTTCTCTCACTGTGTATAGCCGGTGCCTGCATAATATCACATCCCATCATCTCAAGCGCAGAAACTATCAAGGTGGAAGGTGGCTCAGTCACGTATGAAACTAACGAGAGCGGAACAACTGACATCACCTTCAGTAAAGATGGCGGGTGGACCAACGAAGGACAGGAACTTGAATTCAAGTACAGCGATGGCTCGGATTTCATTCTGGATGACTATGTAAGACAGGATAACGGAGATATTACAGTTACAACTGTAGGAGATTTTGACATCAACCAGTTGGAGGTTAAATTCAGCGGCGACCCGCCAGCTAATGCCAGCACAGAAATAGTCAGCCAGGATACAGACAATGCTGCCCCTCAGACAGAACCAGCAAGTCAGGATACAAATGATGCTACACCTCAGACGGAACCTGCCAGTCAGGCTGCAAATGATACTGTCCCACCTGCTGAAACGTCCGGTCAGACCACAAATGATGTTGTAACCCCTGCTCAGCATAATTCAAAAAGCACTGCCAACTCTTCTAGATCAAACACTTCGGCAATGTTTACAGCACAGCCCAATACTGACTATCAGGGTAGTGCTGATTCAAATGACAATGGCGGAGCAAAGGATGATTCTTCCGCTGCTTCATCAAATGCCTCACCTGGTGCTCAATCAAATGCCCATTCAGATGCATTTTCTCCAGCTGGCATGACCTATGAGGCGTTGAACAGCGATGCAAGACGGGGATTGGAATCCGAGATGAGTTACAGCACCTTCACATCAATGTGCGAAAAGGCGATAAATGCAGTAGGCGCCAACCAGACTCTTACCATTAACACAGGAAAATGGATGAGCCTTGACAGAAAGATAATGGAGGCCATTGCCGCAAGACCGGACATGGCAGTGACCATAAATTACATTTACGAGGAGAAAGCCTACAGCGTTACAATCCCTGCCGGATATGACGTAATGTCCCTTCTCGACGAGAACGGATACTGCGGATTCCTATACCTCAACAAGGTATTTGGCGCTAAAGAGCTTTGAATCCCATAACGCAATAGAAAAATGCCTCCGATGATGACCGTGTTGTTCATTATCGGTGGCATATTTTTTACTTTCGTCCATGGCATCAGACAAAAAAAGTATCAGATAGTATGAGCATTAATTCGCTCCCGGACTTTGCAAAACTATATCTTTAGTCCATTTCGGGAGATCCCTGATCATCCTTTCCTTAGTGTAAACAAGCCATTCTATGTCTCCATCATAAAAAGGGTCTGTTGAAGGTTCATAGAGGATCATTCCAATTGCGCCTTCCTTTGAAACTATATAGCTTGTCAGAGTGCCAGACTTTTCCGAACCTTTATCCCATTTTTCGGCAAGTTTGTAGAGCTGCTTCTCGCTGGTATCTTCTTCAAACTTCTCCGGGGGATAATCTTCTTCACCCATATAGTATTTTCGCCATCCGTGCCCCCTGGCTGTGGCAAGATAAGCAGCATCTGAAAACCTGTAGACCGAAAGGAACACTTCCTTTTCAGGTTCTCTGATCTCGGGTTTACGGCCAAAGTTATATACAAGTTCTGCCCTTGCATTGATTATTGGTGTAGATGAAGGCTCACTGCCCTGAGCTGTTTTATGCTCCTCATTTCCTGTCCCGGGTGCAGGCCTGACTACTTCCCTAAGGCGCGCTCCACATTCATTACAGAATTTGCTGCCATCAGGCAGCTTTTTTCCACACTGTGTACAAAACATATCCTTTAACCTCCCGCTTTTGTCATTACCAAGCATAAATATATCCCAGAATTGTGCAAGTGAGATATCCGGATCAATTCCCACATTATCCTTATCTTCTGACAGTGCTCTGACAATATCATCAATTTCAGGGTATCTGGTGTTCTCAAAATCAACAGAAAAAGAGCTCTTATACTTTTCAAATTCATTAAGTTCAAAGCCATCTTTACAGAAGTCTTTACACGCGACAGTCTCTTTTCCCTTATATTGACCTATTAATCTCATCAAGAACATCAAAAACGTAATACTTACGAAGCTCCTTGGCTCTTAGAGAGTCAATAAGTCCCCAACTCTCAGACATATTGATATCCCCAAGGACTTGAGACAGTTCACAGTCAATCAGTTCCTTGCCGTTGTTCACAGCCGATATCAGATCGTTAATACTCTCATCAAGCTCCGAAGGCAAATTGGGCTGCTTCTTAAGCCTTAGTATACCAGCTTTATCCAGTCTGCTGTACAAGGCATCCATTGTCAGTCCCAGATATGCAGACAATCCACCAGTGCCTGCTGACCTGCTGCAAGCGGTGTTCCGCAATTCTCGCAGAAAAGACTATCATCCGTCAAACTGATTCCACATTTCGGGCAGATCTTAGGCATCTCCATACTGAGTCAAAGGTCTTTAGTCTCGTAACCTGCTCTTTTCAAATAATGAATCTCATAAGTTGTTTGTCCTCAACCCTTTGTCTTCTTTATGATTCGAACGATAAGCACTATCAAAAGAATTATCACCACTATTGGAACCAGAAAAATCAGGGCAAGCTTTCCAAAGGTGGCCCAAGGACTATACTCAATGACACCAACACTGCCATCGTAGTAGCCACCTTTGTTCTTAACAGATTCCAGGAATTCAGGATCAGGCTGCGAGGAAGCACTGCCTGAAGACTGTACCCGGTTCTCAGCATATTCATCCGTGACATATTCTATGACTCCAGTGCCGGCATCATAGTATCCACCTGTCTCCCTCACCCAGCTCATATCTTCGGGTTCGACTACGTACTCTTCATCCGACCACTCGAACTCCCACATACGGTATATGTGATGGTCAGCATTGTCTGAGATGTCACAGACGAGCCAGAATTTCTTTATATCTTCCTCTCCAGGAACATCTGGAAATGCTGCGCATATTGGCACTATTCTGTCCCAGTTCAGCTTTCCCACGTTCTTTTTCAGCCTGTCTGTCTCCTTTTCCGGGATGCTGACATACTCAGACAGACCTCTGGAGTTAAAAAGCGGAATCTCACTTATGATTTCAGCATTTGAAACATTTTCATCCTGCGTAAAATCCTGATTCACAAATGACGCGCTTACACGGATCTCCCCCGGACTCTTGTCGCATGAAAGCTCCCACTTTACAATGAATGACTCATTGGTCATTTCCTCTCCGGGGTAATATACTTCCTTTAAGTCATCTATCTCAACTGTGTATTTTGTCTCTTCCCCCGCATATTCACCTGCGTCTTTTCCCTTAAACTCAAAAACAGCATCATCATCTTCTTCAAGCCCTATGGATAAAGAATAATCTTCTGTCTCTGAGCTTAATTCATCCGGAGTAATACACTTATATTCCCCTGTCATTCTCCAGCTTCCGGGATAACTCCCAAACAGCTCAACGCTGCTCTTAGCACTTACTTGTGTCGCCGAAAGCAGAAACACGGTAGAGAATATCCCGGAAAGGAGTATTTTCAGCTTTGTTCTCTTAAACATGGTACCTCCTCTAAAAATCACCTTCCTGCCTTTACATGAATACGCACCATAATGTAATTAGTGGCTGCTAAACAAATGAAACGTATATCATAGCAAG
>JAILJR010000183.1 GCA_024694565.1 Butyrivibrio sp.
TTAAGACAAGTATAAAGTCGAGTTATTTAGTGACAGCATTACTAGTACACCAAATATTAAATAACTGTATCAAATCCGCCGAGAATTTTTTCAGATGCAAGGCGGAAGAAGGAGTCGATGCCAGTGTAAGTATGGCTACGAAAACTTTAACCTCCTGAGGAAAAGACGTAAGGACTCCTTTGCCAGACAGAGCCCCCTCACACCGAACCCCTCAGGACAATTTAAGGAAGGAGACTATTTTATGGACAGACTATTAGAAATCTTATCAGAGATCAAGGAAGATGTTGATTTTGAGAGCAAGGACAACCTCTTAGATGACGGAATCCTGGATTCCTTCGACATTCTTCAGATCATCAATGCACTCAACGAGGAGTACGACATCTCCATACCCGCTTCTGAGATCATTCCAGAGAACTTCAACAGTGCAGAATCTCTGTACGCAATGGTGCAGCGCCTCCAGGAGGACTAAAGACAGGTAGCGAAATGCCTCTTTTGGGTTCTTTTACCTGAACTAATGACGAGATGCAAAATAATTATTACTATAAAGTAAAAAATAACATAGTTGTTCTTCTGGATCTCTTTGCCATGAGCATCTCATTTGCCGTTGCTCTGTGGACGAGATTTGGTGTGCTGGTCTCAATCCTCGGCAACAGGAAGCTGGTAACCACATATGCTGCGTACTTTTTCCTCGGGGCACTTATATATCTGATCATTTTTCTGGTAAAGAAAAAATCCAGGATTGAACGACTCTCCCGCAGGGAAATCATACTGACGACCATCGAGCAGCAGATTATCTTTGTTTTCGCCTTCGTCATGTTTTTCTACGTTTTCCAGCAGGAGTATGCCATTTCAAGGTTTGTTGTCGGTGTCTTCTTTCTGGGAAACGTAACCCTGTGCTCCCTTTTCAGGATAATTTACCGCGATTTTATCATCGCCCGCCGCAAAAAACAGGCACAGGCCAGAATGAACTCTGCAGACAACGGTACACCTTCTGACTCCGGAATCAGCACTGCAGATGGAGCTGTCAAACCATTTCCGGACAAAAGAAAGTTTACACAGCACGTCTACATCATAGGCTGCAAATCCATCGGACTCTATGGCGGATTTGAAACATTTGTTATGAACCTTCTAAAGCACCATGAGAACAACAAGAAGATCAGATACCATGTAGCCTGCAAGGCAAACGGCCAGGGCTTTATGGATGTTGAGAAGCTCCCCGGAGCTTCCCGGATCAATGACGACGAATTCACCTATTGCAATGTACACGGCTTCCTCGTAAAAGTGCCGGAGATCGGTTCAGCTCAGGCCATCTATTATGACCTGACAGCGCTGCGCTGGGCCTGTGAGCACATCGAAAAAAATCACATAAGGGATGCTGTTGTCTACATACTTGCATCAAGGGTCGGACCCTTCGAGAACAGATACGTAAAGCGGATCCACGCCGCAGGCGGCCACGTCTTCCAGAATCCTGACGGGCATGAGGACTGGCGCAGAAAGTGGAGTCCCCTTGTCAGATCCTACTGGAAATACTCTGAGCGCTATGCCGTCAAAAGAGCAGACCTCATCGTGTGTGACAGCCGGAATATTGAGGACTACATCAGAGATGAGTACTCTGAGTACAACCCAAAGACCACTTATATCGCATACGGTGCAGACATCGTCCCTTCAACACTCTCCGACGATGACTTCAGATTCCGCAACTGGCTGACTGAGCATAACCTCTCCGACTCATATTACATCTCAGTCGGAAGATTTGTTGAGGAGAACAACTTTGAGATCATGATAAGGGAGTTCATGAACAGCCATACCGACAAGGATTTTGCCATCATCACCACCGAGAACCCCAAATTTGCCGATGCTCTTGAGCAAAAGCTCGGCTACAGGAGTGACAGCAGGATCAAATTTGTGGGAACAGTTTATGACTCGAACCTTCTTAAAAAGATTAGAGAAAATGCTTACGGCTATTTCCACGGCCATGAAGTCGGCGGAACAAATCCTTCGCTCCTGGAATCCCTGGCCAGCACGAACCTGAATCTTATCCTCGGGGTAGGCTTCAACAGGGAAGTCGCCGAAGACGGAGCCCTTTACTGGACCAAGGAAGACGGAAGTCTCTCAGACCTTATCGACAAGGCTGACCGCATGTCCACGGAGGAAATCCTGCAGATGGGCGCCAGGGCCAAAGAGCGGATCCGTACAAATTACAGCTGGAACAAGATCTGCGACGAGTACGAGGAAATCTTCCTGAACAAGGAAGCCTCTCCGCTTGTAAAAACAGAATCTTATGATTAAAAGCAGAATCTTAAGATAAAAAACAGGACGGCAAACTACATATTGCCGTCCTGTTTCTATGTTACAAAGCATTGTTTAATGGTCAGCGTATTCCTTTCCTTCCTTGAACACTCTCATCATCTCGTTGGTAAGGCTCAGATTATTGGGCTGCAGTACTATGTCCTTCCTATTAACCCACTCTGCATATCTCAGCTCGCCCTCATCCATGTGGATCTCACAGTCCCCGTCTGCTTCACAGAAAAATCCTGTCAAAATGTCCTGCGCCATTCCCCAGGGCTGTGACTTGTAGTATCTGATATTCTTTACCCTGACGCCTGTCTCCTCCATCACCTCCCTGGCAACAGTCTCCTCCAGCGTCTCTCCGATCTCCGTAAAACCTGCCACCAGCGCATTGTGCGCATAGCCAATCCTGTATCTTGTGATAAGGAGTCTGTCCCCGTTTGTGACACCGACTATAACAGCAGGATTGATCCGCGGGTAAATGACATTCCCGCAGGCAGGGCACCTCAGTGCCCTCTCCTTCTCATCATTTTCCAGAGCCTTGCCGCATCGTCCGCAGAACCTGTTATCCGCATACCACCTCCAGAGATGATAGGCAGTAAAGACGGCAAATACATTTTCTCCTGAGCACCTATCCCTCACATCGCGGATCGTGAGATAAAGATAACCTTCCTTCTGAAAGTCTGTCCTTTCATTCACCAGAAAGAACCTTCTTTCGTCAATCGAAAACAGATAAACCGTCTTTCTGTCTTTTGCATCCACGCCAGTGGTAAACTCTGTTTCCTCGTCCCCGACACGGGTAAGAACCCTTCCCTCATCATCAAAGAAGAAGACCACATCGCTTTCTCTCAGCACACAATTATGAAAAGAATTATCCAGCCTGCTTGGAAAAATATCCTGAATCATTATTTCCCCTCCAGATCAGCGACCCTGACAGGCTCACCGTTCAGAAGAATATATCCCTTGGGAAGCGTATTGATGTCCGGCATCGGTTTGTACTTCATGGACGAATGTACATGAGGCTGTGCCCCCGCAGTATTATACTTTGTCTTTTTGTTGAAGGTATCGTAGTGCCCCTCAGGCTTGTGCTTGTGAGGCATCGCTGAGGAGGTCTGGTTCATATCCTTGTTTCCTCTGAATGCGTCCTTTTTCTTTATCATCACCAGAACCGTGAATATCATGACGATAACAACACTTAATATAGATTCCATAAGACAATTCCTCCACTCCAAACAAATCTTTAACGCGCCTTAATCATGAGTCACAACCGGCCTTCAACCGTTGTACCGCCTCAACCATTTCTTTACTTAGATGCACCATCTTGCCGCCATATGCCGCGCTGTCATCATTCGTCGATGCCGGCACCTTGCAAAACGCAGGATTCTTGCGGGCAATTTCCTCTTTTACCAGCAGGAAGTCATGTAAGCTCACTGCGGGGCTATCACTTTCCCGTTGAGCACCGCCTCTGTCAGTCTGTCCTCTTCATCATAATGCATCTTCAGTGAAAAGAATTCCCGGCTCTCATTCATCAGTTTAAAGAAAATTCTGTCGCCTTCCCATAAATTCAGGTCATCCACCTTCTCTTTATCCACCCATTCAAGCCTGCCCTCGCTGCACTCTTTGGGTTCACTCTCCGGCGCCCTGGCGGTAAAGAGAGACATGAGCTCATAATCACCCTTGTCAGAGATAAATGTGATTATTGCACGATACTCAAGTTCAGATAGAGCTATGTTATAACCCGTCTCCTCAAATATCTCTCTTTTGATACATTCCTCAGGACTCTCTCCATCTTCAAAATGTCCGCCGACACCTATCCACTTGTCTTTATTGATGTCATTTTCCTTAGAAACTCTGTGCATCATCAGATATTTGCCATCTCTCTCAAGGTAGCACAAAGTTGTAAGGGCCTCAATCCTTCCCATATTTAACTCCTTAGACTCAGCCTTTCATTTGCTCTGGTCTGACCCGGCTGACCAGTACACCAAAAATAAATAAGCGATACAAATCCACCGGTAATTTTTCCAGCTGCCGCGTTGTCATCAGTCGTCGATGCCCGCATCGACTCCTTCTTTCGCCTTGCATCATAAAAAATTCTCGGCGGATTTGATGCAGTTATTATTTGGTGTACCAGTGAATAGCAGCTTCAGAACCCCCCGTTGGATAAGATCATCGTATAAACTATGATGACTATGACCGTAGGGATAATTTTAAGTATGAAATACATCATCCCGGTCTTTGTCTTAACGGCTCTGACAAAAAGATACGGTGCAGAAAAAACAACTCCGATAATGGACCAAACAGGGTTTAACTTATAACCGCATCTCCGAAGTTCCTTTCTGTCAGCCACAATGGCTGCGATGCTCGGTATCAGATAGAGGAAACCAAGGATTGCAGAGTATTTATCATAATCTATCTGCGCGATTGAGCATACAATAACCACAAGCCCTACCAGATAGTAGAGAAGCACAAGTCTCGAAGCATATGTTCCATCCGGCGTCTGAGTTACTTCAGTCCTCTCTGCCCGTGATGCTTCACGCTTTTTAGGTTTTTCCTCAGTATCCTGCCGACTGACCTGATTATAAGACGGAGCCGCATTATAACGGGATGCCCCATCGAAGGACAGCTTCTCATTGCCGTATCCCGGAGCGCTGACAGGCCCCTGCGCACTACCGTATCCCGGTGCACTGACAGGCCCCTGCGCACTACCGTATCCCGGTGCACCGTTATATCCCTGAGCAGCCCCATACCCCGGAACAGCGTTGTATCCCTGTGCGCTGTTATATCCCGGTGCATTATTATATCCTTGCGCACCGTTATATCCCTGAGCACTCATATGAGGCACAGCTGCATTGTTTTCCTGTCTGCCGGCAAGTCTTGTGCCGCATATATTACAAAATACGCTGTTGTCCGGTAACTGTTGCCCACAATTTATGCAAAACATTTATTCAGTTCCTCCCCCTTTTAGTCCCGGCTCCTTACAGAGCAAGGAGCGCATCCTGCGGAAAGCATGATTCTTGCAGGCAATTTCCTTTTTTGCCCACAAGAAGTCTTACTTTGATTATAAACAAACAACCAAGCCTCTGTCACCATAAACCTTCAAGTGAGCTCAGCCAATCATTACTGCCTGTTACAATTCGTCACAATCTTATCGTCCCCTCCGTCTGTTCATCCACTCTGTCTGTTCATCCACTCTGTCTGTTCATCCACTCTGCCCGTCAAAACCGGTAACCGCTTTCTGGCCCGAGATATGATTCCCTGCGCTTTTCATTCTTATCCCACAGAACAATCTTATCAAGGATGAGATTCGGACTGAGCTGGCGGTATCTGACAGAGTTGATTCCCTTTTTCAGATTCCTACTGCAGGAAATCACCTTAGCGTTACGGCGGTTATCCATTCTCCACTGCATACTGGAGAACATGGGCTTTGAAGGCTCCAGCATCGTGTTTATCCTGACCGGCTTATTCTCATTAAGACTGTATGCAAAGAACTGCAGGTTTTCGTCTGTAGCAGGAAATGATGGTGCAAAGATAAACTCCGCCTCATATTCACCCTCGTGATCAGTTACAAATACATATTCTGCATAGGTCCACATAAAACCCGTTCCAGGCAGATTCCACCCATGTTCTGTTAAGATTTGCGGTACCGTAAGCAGGATAATATATGAGCTCATAGAAGGCTGTACGGATTTCTTCCGGGGCACTTGCAAGCAGTTTGTCGCAGAGATTTATGACCTTTGTACAACTTTCACGTAATTCGCGAGCTTTTCCAAAGACCTTTTCAAGGTCCTCTCTTACCCACCCTGCTACAGTCTTTACTCCTTCAAAATCATTTTCATCAATTATGATCTTCGTATTCCTGTCAAGTACCACTTCCTGTCCTCCTTTATATCAGCTGTCTGCATGAAGCTTTCTTTTGCATCAACATCCCACAGACCGGATCATCCTTTAACTTATTTGTTCCGGATTGATGTCTTTTGCATGGCAGAAGATGGAGCCGATGCCGGTAAATACAAACGATGCACAGCCGGCCGACAAATGCCCTGTCGGCTCCTGCTGTGCATATTGCTCAGGCAATAGGATACCTTGCGACTTTAATAAAGTATAACAACAAAAAATGCGATCATATAGAGAAGCATACACATGCCATACAGAACCACCAGCACTCTTTTATCAAGTATCCTGTATCCTGATACTGCCTTCTCATTTCGTGATGAATACGTGATCCACAATAGTATGATCATCGCTGCAACGCAAAGACCGTTTATCGAGGACTTCAGGAAATAAATACCCGGTGCCTTTTCAATTATCTTGGTCACGAGGGGGTCTGACTGCAGATATTTATCCGAATCAAACGCCTTACACATCC
Organism: Butyrivibrio sp.; assembly: GCA_024694565.1. Classification (GTDB taxonomy): domain Bacteria; phylum Bacillota; class Clostridia; order Lachnospirales; family Lachnospiraceae; genus Butyrivibrio. Next base: position 6,656 of record JAILJR010000183.1, read on the forward strand.
AAACTATAACCGTATTCATCTGGGTATACCTCGTGTTCATGTGCATCGGCGAGTCAATACCGAGTGCAAAGAATCTCGCATATGACAGCACCGTCATCAGGAACAGCTTGATGTCAGTATTCGCTCCGGCCTCTGATGTAATGAGTATCGCCACAAAGGGTACGTACAGGAGCGATCTGTAAAAGAGATTGTCGTTAAAAAAGCTCATGTATACCATCAGAAGAGATGATATCCATACCAGCTTTTTGTCACCTGCCTTAGGATCGGTTATAAATGCATAGAAACAGACAGCAATTACCACTATCACCATCACGGATGCAGTTCCGCTTATTATGGGGATCTGAATATAGTCAAGGGTCCTTTTGAGCTGGTCGCTCATGGTGCTGGCAGTTGACTTCTGCTCCATACCGGATGAGACAAGCTCCCAAAAAAGCATCGGCAAAAACATCACGACCATATCCACGATGATCTTTAAAATATTCTTTTCTTTTATCAATAACATGGGTATGATTGCGATGATCATCATGGGACAAAGAGTCACTACATACATTGACAGAAGAACAAATGCCTTCATCCTGTCCCTCATCAGGCAGTCCAGGGCAATCACCATCGCGCACAGATAGACGATCTCATCCTGCCCGGCATAGCCTGTGCTCAGCATTACCTCCGAGGAACCAAAGACCAGAAATCCTGCCAGGATAGCGTTGTATGCATCCCCTGAAATGCGCTTTGCAATAAGGTAGCAGTAATATGCAGTCACTATTGTCACAAGGAACAAAAAGAGCTTGTACCAGTATACACAGCCGATAGTACCCACGTTCAGGTTCCCGTTAAAATAGTGTGTGAGCCAGATTGGAAGACACCAGACGGACTGGGCCAGATAGATAAAGGGAGATATCATACCCTCATCTGTCATGTCACTGTGAGCTGCTCCCCTGTAATTTATCGCCTTGTCGACATAGAAGTCCTTCCAGCGCCCTTCCACCAGAAGATCCCAGTTGTTCACTGACCATGCCATTATGCTCTGTCCATCGATGTAATTAAAGGACCAGAAGATAAAAAATGCACCTGCCAGTGCCAGGATAAATGCAAGTATAAAGAGCTGACGATCCTTTTTTTCAATACTGTCAAAGTCCTGTCGGATTCCAATTTTACTTAAAATATTCATACAAACCTGCTCCACGGACACATTCCAAATAAGCGCCCCTCCGGAAGTTACAATTCAGCTGCCAGCCGGGGCAGGACAGGCCGACGCGATGTATACCTGCCCGGAGGACGCTCTCGCTCAGTGAAAAACGTAGCGGTGGTACTAAGTGCCCAAAGTACGTGCGCTAAGTACCGACGTTTTTCAATGCCCTCCGGCTCAGGTATACATTCGCTCTGGCCTGTCCTGCCCCGGCTGGCAACTGAATTGTAACTTCAGTACTTCTCTCCTCTTAAGAATTTCCCTTATACATATTTACAGTTTCTATAACCTTGTCAATTTCTTCCTCGCTCATGACATCCATCATTGGAAGAGTGACAATGGAATCGCATATCGCCTCGGTGATAGGGAACATGCCTCTCCTGTAGCCATACTTATCAATCATGCAGGGCTGAAGGTAGGGCGGAACCTTCCAGGAAATATCCGTTGCCACGCCGGCATCCTTAAGAAAGTTCCTGAATCCTTCCTGATCATCGACTCTTACTATGAACTGGTACCAGATGTGATTGCAGCCTTCGGCGACCTTCGGAAGAATGACCAGAGGATTTGTGATTCCGGAAAGATACCTGTCTGCAATGTGGTTCCTGTTTGCAATAAGCTCCGGCATGTGACTTAGCTTGACTCTCAGAAACCCGGCCTGCATCTCATCAAGACGTGAGTTAATGCCGATCTCTATATTGTGGTATCTCACATCGCTGCCATAGTTTCTGAGCACCTTTACTTTGTCTATGATGTCTTTGTTCCTGGAAACAACACCGCCGCCATCACCGCATCCGCCCAGATTCTTGGTCGGATAAAAGCTGAAGAACCCCACATCTCCAAACAGTCCTGTGTTTGTCCCCCTGTAGGATGCAAAGTGTGACTGCGCGCAGTCCTCAAAGAGCATGAGATCATGCTCCCTGCATACCTCAAGAACCCTGTCCATCCTGGTGGCCATTCCGTACAGGTGCGTAAGACATACTCCCTTTGTTCTTGGAGTTATGGCATCCGCAATCCTTTCGGCATCAAGCTGGTAGTATTCGTCCGGCTCAACAAAGACAGGCTTTCCTCCAGCCTGGATGATGCCAAGTATGGTTGCGATATAGCCGTTTGCCTGCACTATGATCTCATCACCGACTGAGATGCCTGCTGCCTGAAGCCCAAGCCTTATGGCATTCAGTCCGTTGTCAACTCCGGCACAATAACACCCGTCCCCAAGCGCATCAGCAAACTCCTTTTCAAAAGCCTCGACCTGTCTTCCCAGAATGTACCAGCCGCTCCGAAGGACCTCAATGGCTCTGGCTTCATACTCATCTCTGTACAGATTGTATCCTCTAATAAGTTCATTAACAGGGATCATTTTCCGTCTTCTTTCTTTTCATTCGTGTTTACAGTGTCAATTATAAACGGAGGGCGCTTTCTCGATTCGGCCAGCGTCCTCCATATGTACTCTCCAAGAATGGCGAGCATTATAAACGCCAGTCCAAAGCCAAACAGAAGCACACACATCAGCGACGCATATCCAAGTATGGGGGTTCCCTCCACAAGCTTCTCTTTTATAACGAGGATTATTCCGATCAGTGAAAATATTGAGAAAAGGATCCCCACAGTTGCGATAAAATGAATCGGAAAAGCCGTGAAACTCATCATGGAATCAAGCACGAGCTTGATCTTTTTTCTAAGTGTCCACCTCGACTCTCCGACCTCCCTGTCCTTGCGGTGGAAGTATATCTTTTCTGACTTGAAGCCTACCCACATAACCTGAAGTGTAAGCGATGAGTTTTTCTCATCCATCAGCTCCAGGACCTTTATCACCTGACGGTCAACCAGATAACAGTCACAGCCACCCTGTGGCATATCCTTATTTATAGTATGTCTGACAAGCCAGTAGTAACAGCCTGCAAAAAACTTCTTGATTGCGCCCTCATCCCTTGATTCTCTTATGGCCAGTACAACCTTGTTGCCGCGTTTCCAGCTCTCATACATCTCAAGGATAAGTGTTGAATCCTCCTGAAGATCAGCCTGCTTTGTAACTGCACAGTCTCCGGTGCAGACCGAAAGGCCTGCCAGGATTGCTGCGTGCTCACCGAAATTTTTGGAAAGCCTGACACACACCACGTTTTCATCCCGTGCTTTGATACTGTTCATGACTTCCCATGAGTTGTCCTCTGAGCCGTCGTCCACAAAAACTATCTCGTAGTCGCCAAGCTTTCCAAGGATCTTTTCTCTCATGTCCTCATACAATAATTCAAGGGTATCGGAATTAAAATAGACCGGCACCACTATTGAAATTTTGCTCACCTTTAGTCCCTCCTCAAATCATCACTCTATTCTAACGGCAGGAACACAAAAACGCAATAATAGTCAGATAACTATCTCACTAAAGAACGGTTTTATCATAATCGCCTACAAAGCGCATCAGAAGAGTGTGCTCCTCCATGCCGGTTTTCCCATATCTTCTCTCGTAGTATTCTTTCATGTCTGCGTCAGGTGCAAGCCCGATAAAGCCGGCACTTGTAAAAAAGCTTTGCGCTTCCTCAAGAGATTTGGGAACAAATACTGCGACCCGTCCTATGCTGCTTTCCTCCATGGAAGACAATGCTCCGGAAACAAGCCTTGAAGCAACACCTTTCCTTCGGTATACTTCTCTGACATGGACATAGACAATTTCAGCCACACTCCTTCCGTCAGACAGCTTCCCCACATAAAACTGCAAAAAGCCTGCCGGCTCATTAAAAGTATCTGCAGCACAGAGGGTAAAGAACTCCCTTTTTCCTATATTTTCGCATACACTCTCAGGTACTTCTTCCTCAAAAAGACGTGCCTGGTCTCGTTTAAGCGTAAACAGTCTTATCCTCATGATTTTTTACCCTCTTATTATTTTTACTCTGGCACTTTTGAAGTTTTTTCATTCTCCCATTTCTTGCGCTCATCTTCAATAATGCGCTCCAAATCTTCAAAGATAGGCATATGGTCTAAATTCAGGTAGGAATGATCCTTTATATATTTCTCACAATAAGATACCAAAGTCTGATTGTTTTCGGTTTTATAATGCTCCTGTGCTTCTTTATATAACGAATACATGTAGAATATCGGCTGCAGCTCCGGCTTCCTGCATAGTTCTGCATCTCTCAGATTTGTCCATTCATCCTGATTTTGCATTGATATCTTTTTGTTTTTTAGTTCACTCAGCTTTTTGTCATCCTCTTCGATCTCATCTGAGATGTACTTTAGTCTTTCATATGCAGCCTCTATTTCATTAGAATCCAGGATATCACCTAAAAAGAACTTCAGATATTCCTTTCCATTCTTTGCAATTTCAATGATTCTTTCCTTAGTAGCCTGAGGCATTGCCCTGATGGCCCCCAAATCCGGAACACGTAGCTGAAGAACCTTATTTTGAATATTCTTCGGCAACAATCTTCCCATTGCCATATCATTATCTATCATCTTGAGGTTTATCAGCTTTCCATCCATTTCCGTAAGGAAATAATTCGTATTGTTTCTGTCGACCTGCCCACAGATGTAATCAAAGATCTGCATGGTAATTATATCTGACACCGTATCATCTGTATACTTTAAATAATACTCTTTGCCATGAATATGATGTTTTGCTGCAGTCTCCCCCTGAGCCTCTTCCATCATCATGCCCTGGATTCGCTCTTCTCCATCATAGACGTCAGCAGTATCTGACCTCACCAGAAGCCTTGATATTCCCATCATGGATGCCATTCTGTAAGTAGCCACATTTCTGTTGGACAGATTCTTACCGGCATCTATTTTGGCATTTTTAGTGGCTAAAAAATAAGCATTGGCCTTCTTAAGATAGTCCGATAGGAGCTCTTTTGCGTACTCTCTGAAATTCTTGTTTCCGTATGTGTCTTTCAGAGCTTTCAGAAAAGGATGCTTCTCAATCAAGTGTGCACTCATTTTATGTGCATCCAATATAGCGTTTTTGTTTTCACCACGAAGCAGACCAACTACTACTTCACTATAAAACATTTTATCTTTCAGTTCATTTCCTAATTCAGTACCAAGTTTACCCAGAATTACATCATACTCCTCCTTATAATACTGATATTCTTTTGCCTTTTTCACGATGCTACTCCAGGCATCTTGAAAGTCATTCGCCATTAACTCATCTTTCTTGAAGTACTTTGTTTTATTTCCAATTTTAAGCTTATAAACCACTGAGGTCCCCATGCCCATCTTTTCTACACTCTCATCTCTAAGCTGTGCTATATCAGTGCTTTTTCTTGCCAGAGCCTCCTGCCACGCTGCCTTGAAAAGATTGAGCTTCCTCTGTTATTCAGATAATATGCCGCTTTTTCAAGTAGATCTGAAAGAGTAGCTGCCCTTTCCTTCACATCAAGGTTCTCCGTCAGAAGTTTTCCTGCCAGCTCAGACACTGGTGCAAAGTATTCGGATTTCTTACCCCTGTCATTTGCAAGCTGGCCGATGGCTCTGGACAATTCTCCCGTAAATGGCCTGTTGTAGACCGGTGGCATCCTTTTCTCAATGAGCTCAAGATCCTGCTCATGCCGGGAATCCGGAACTGTCTTTTCCTTCCCTTCAATATTTATTTCATTAATTATCTGCTTGTTGTCAAAGAGCTCTTTGTTCAGTTCCTGTTCCCTGGTCTTATTTATGCTTTCAGACTCTATGAGATTTTTATTTTTAGTCAAATTATCAATTCGTACATCCATAGACTCTTCCCTCTGTGCTATCTACACTACAGTCCTCTCCGACATTCCTCTTTGGACCGGTAAATGCCTCAGCTCCCGCTGCCACTCATTTTTCAGCTCCGGCTGTATATCCCTGTGAATACTATTCTCTATTTCATCATGCCCTGACTTCCTGGTTCTCTTTTCGGCTACCACCCATCTGCTGCTCTCCTCGCCCGTGTAGCCATCGGTGATGAACTCGATCACTTTTTTACTAAGGCCCTCCGGCTCCGCCGTGATTATACGCCTGACACCTGATGAAACTGCTGCCTCCAGCATGCCGATGAAGGCCGTGGCAATGATACTTTTATCACCTGCTTCACTGCAGGCAGCGCTATCCAGATATACATTCTCTCCAATCCTTGCACACAGTAGCGCCGCTACCATAACACCTCGCACCATCAGTATTCCTGAGATGTCCAGATCCATATCGGAAACCCTGTTTATGACAGTAGAAAGTCCCATACTTCCAAGGAACGACATAAGCTTCTCAAAGCCACTGATGTCCAGTCCTCTTAAATTCACGTATCTGTGATCTTCAGGGACCCGGCTCATCAACTGCCTGACCCTCTTTATTCTGACCATCGTCTTAACATCAAATGCTGTTATCGAAGAACCGTCAACCGGGCTGAACTGACATTTTTTAAAAAAAGCACCTATACCCTCATTGTCCACATACAGTGCGCTCAAACCGCTCTTTTTCCTTGCATATGCCTCATACTCCGCAGCAGCCAGAAGCCCCCTGCCACGCCCCTTTAGCCTAAGCTCCTCTTCAACAAGTATCGACACTATAAAAAAATCTGTCGAAGTAACATGAATGCTGACAGAACACCCATCCTCATCCTCAATCCTAATAAACTCACCATCATCATAGGTAATATAATATTCCAATGCATCTCCTCTGGCTCTGCTTTCATCCACCACCTGAAGATCTCCCCCACTTTCCTATAATAAATCCTCTTCAATTATTGTTCTTCCACATTACACATTCAGTAATATTGTATCATCTAACATTACGTAATTTTGTTAAAAATATGTAAAGATACTGCGACTCAATTGCCAACTACAATTCAGTTGCCACACCGCTTTGTACCCGTCTTCGCAAAATACCGTAGATGTTGTATTATTAGTTCATAGAAATTTCTAATGGAGGTTCCCCGTCTATGTACACTTTATCAATTGGAGAGCTTATCAACATCATTATTATTTCTGTCGGCATTGGCATCTGCGGAATGAGTATTCTGCAGGTAAGTTATGGTGCAAAGCTCACCAGACAGGTAAAGGTTTACTTACAGTTTTTCTTTACGACTATACTTGTGTACATTACCTCTCACCTGATCAGGCAGTTCCTTGAGTCAAATCCGTCAGAGACAGCCGGCTTTTTTATAAGAGCTGTGACCTTCCTTGAATTTATCGCTTCAGGAGTAATGGCATGGCTGTTTTCAGCGCTGACGCTATATACATCAAAAAGCGATAAAGCACAGCAGTTCAACAGGATTTTTGGGGGAATGCTGACAGGCCATGTGATCGTAATACTCATAAATCTGTTTTGCGGTATATGCTACTACTATGACGAAATGAATGTGTATCACAGATCGGGCGGATATTTGTTATCTAATCTTTTTATCTTTTTAATGCTGCTTACAGACATGTATTTACTTATCCGCTATCGTGATAATTTCAATCCCACTGTCAGAACCGCATTCTGGATATACATAATCGCCCCCATAGCAGCAATTTTCCTTCAGGCATTCTCCCATACAATTCAGTTCATCATCCTTGCTACTGTAGGAGCAGCAGTCTACATGTCCAGAGCGATCATGCAGGATCTGATGGACAAGTACGATGAGCATGAAAAGACAACTGTAAGGATTGGGGCAGAGCTCAGCATGGCAACAGATATTCAGGCAAGCCAGCTTCCCAGGCTTTTTCCCGCCTTTCCTAATCGCCCGGAGTTTGAGATCTACGCTTCAATGACTCCGGCAAAAGAAGTAGGCGGCGATTTTTATGACTTTTTCCTTATAGATGATAATAATATCGGGCTTGTAATGGCCGATGTCTCGGGAAAAGGCGTTCCGGCAGCTCTTTTCATGATGGTTGCAAGAGTTCTGCTCAAATCAAGACTTCAAAACGGTGACAGTCCCGGTGTCGCCCTTTCAAACGTTAACACCCATCTGTGTGAGAATAATGATACAGGCTTATTTGTAACCATCTGGACCGCAGTGCTGAATGTGAAAACTGGTAAAGGAGTTGCCTCCAATGCCGGCCACGAGCATCCCGCCATAAAAAGAGCCGGCGGAAAGTATGAGCTTGTAACCTACAAACATTCACCTGCTGTAGCAACAATGGAGGGTATAAAATTCAAGGAGCATGAATTCGAGCTGTTCCCTGGCGACAGTCTTTTTGTTTATACTGACGGCGTAGCGGAAGCGACCAACAAGGACAATGTCCTGTTTGGAAATGAAAGAATGCTTGAAACACTCAACAGGGATCCTGATGCCAAGCCTGAGCAGGTCCTGGAAAATATAATGAACGGGATTACCGAATTTGTAAAAGACGCTGAACAGTTCGATGATATCACGATGCTCTGTCTTAAGTTCATTGGAACGAACTAAAACTATCATGAATTACAATGATGTTGCCCGAAGTGATTTTACAAGCCTTGCCAGCGCATTTAATATAGCTACTGACAATAAAACTACTGATCAGATCAAAAATGAACTGAAGGAAAAAATTAAAACAGGCAAAGAACTGGTGTACACAACGAAGACAAATATGAGTACAGCTTTCCCTTTTGCAGGAGTACAGTATTCGGCAGGCAGGACTGATGGTCAACATGACCAGGATGACTCGAAAGAGATTGGTATCGAGTATATTATCTTGGCCAAAAAAGGGACCGCAGCAGCAAATGTGATGTCTGAAGCCATGAGAAAGAATGAAGCCGAGCTGACCATTGCTCAGAATACCAAACTCAGGATCATAAAAGCAGAGCTTGACGGCGATGCAAAAATAATATCAGGCAACAAATATAGCGGCATATGGCGACAAGATGGTGCAAATTAGTAAAGAAATGATTGGAACGGTACGGACATCGACGACTGATGACAACGCGGCTGCTGGAAAAATTTTCGGTGGATTTGTATCGGTTATTTATTATTGGGTGTACCAGGCTGACTGACCACTGAATTGTTTCAAAAAAAGACATCCCGGAAACTGTCATCTTACAATTCCGGGATGTTTATGTTATCAAACAGATCTTACGCGCATTCATGGAGACAGATAATGTCATTCATCCTGAAAATCCATAAGCTTCTCAGTTTCATCTGTAATAACCTCTTCTACATCAGTTTCGGTCACGGGTGTGGGAATAAACTCACTCAGATAGTCATCCGGACTCATTCCCGCAAGCATGGCCGGAAGATTAATTATCACCCCGTCCATGTTGTAGGGAATCGGTAGCGATACATTCATTCTGCTTGAGGTTCCGCCTTTTTCCTTTGTTACAACAAGCTGCATATTAAAGTTCTGTCCCATGGTGTCAGTCATACCGCGTTCTCCGGACTTAAGCTTGGCAGCCTTCTCACCCTTTACATATACTTCGATGCTATAGGGAGCTTCGATAGTCTGTCCTTTTGCCTCTACAGTCTTGTTATCAAAATAAACAGTATGTCCCCTGCCAATAACGAACATGAGTGCTGCAATTGCAATGACCACCAGGAGTGCCAGCCCTCTGTATATCCAGATCTTTTTATCCTTATTTTTCATTGGCTTCCTCCTGTTCCAGTGCAAGCTGCTTACCGGCTCTGCTCTTATCCCTTCTCTTGTTGGTCTCATACATTATGAGTGCAACCGTGATAACTGCGTAGGACACAAAGACACGGAAGTATTCGCCGATCATTGAATCTCCTGTAATAACTGTTCCGGCCTTTGGAGCCACAATGAACATTGTGTGGAACAGTATTATTCCCAGGAAAACATTTCCAATGGAAGCCTTATCTACTGATGCACCTCCGACCAGAAGTGCCGCAATACAGAACATACCGATCTGTGAATGGGAACTATAGGTCGCAATATTGCCCATGTTCTGAAGGTAGATTATCATTCCGATTCCGGCAAAAACTGTAGAAAGCACCATTGACACTATCCTTGTACGCTCGACATCAATTCCTGCATCCCTTGCTACTTCCATGTCCTGGCCTACTGCGCGCATGTCCTGACCAAGCTTTGTCTTCCTGAACCATACAATAACAAGGCATAGTAAAAAGATAACGATAAATGTAGCAACAGGAATCTTTATTCCTGCAATTCTTAGTGGGATAAGGTCGTCAAGCTTTTGCCTCATTGACAGAAGCGATACCGTGTTTCTTATTCCATAACCCCTTGGGAGTTTGATGGAATTGTGCTTTATGGGTATTATAGGCCCCATCATATA
>JAILJR010000187.1 GCA_024694565.1 Butyrivibrio sp.
ATACAGTTACCAAAATATTACTAGATAGACATAACCAAGAGCAATATTTTTTATATTATATTTTATGAAAAATATATTAAAAAACGTACTATTGTCCAACAAAAGTTGAGAAAACGCATAAAGTGCGTTATGATAGAGTATGGGTCTGACTTTGTTTTTTTATATTTATAAAAAAGAACAAGAAGTTTGACTATTTGCGGAAGGGAGCACGATCTGTATGGAAGTCAGAAATGTATCAAGACTATTTGCGCAGTTTGCCATGGTTGGACAGCTTGGACTATCGCTCCTAATGCCGCTTCTGATCTGTCTTTTCGCATGCTTCCTGCTTGTCAGCAAGCTGTCTGTCGGGGCATGGGTATATATACCGGGGTTTGTTTTGGGCCTTGGTTCATCTGCAATGACCGCTTACAAGGTTTACCTCTCAGTTATGAAAAAGGAAGAGAAGAAAAAACTGCAAAGGGGACCGGACGAAGTCAGCTTTTCAAAGCATATATAGCGGTCAAATCACATTTTTATCGGGGAGAAATGAATTATTAGTATGAAATTACAGGATGCTGTAAAAAAAGAGACGGGGATTATAGCACTTGGAACGGGAATCGGTGTTATAATAATGTTTTTGGTGTTTTTTTGTTTGCACATGGCGTTTCCAAACTGGGCGCCTTTTGATATAACGGTCATTTTAGGGGGAATTGGCGGCTTTTTGGTAGCTGTTGGCAATTTCTTCTGGATGGCTGTGACTGTGCAAAAAGTTGCATCCATGGAGGACGAGAAGGCGGCTAGAAGTGCCATGGGCGTAAGCTACAGGTACAGGACGCTTTTGCAGCTTTTATGGGTGATACTGGCTATAGTGATTCCAGTATTCAACTTGGTAGCAGGGATAGTTCCTTTGTTTATCCCCAGCTTGTTTATAAAACTACGCGGTATCATATCTGCGGGGAAAGGAGGTTGAAGGCTATAGTATGAGTCAGAGCTTTGAAGTCGATTATGCGAAGATATACTGGACCATAAAGACCGGGATTCCCATTCTCGGAGATTTACAGATAACCGATACCATAATTGTCAGCTGGATTGTTATGGCGATAATCACAGGTCTGTGTATCTATCTTACGAGAGATCTCAAAATTGAGAATATCTCGAAGAGGCAGGCTTTTGCGGAGATGCTGGTTGAGACTGGCAACAATTTCGTCAGGAACAACACCGGAGGCAACAAATTTGATAAGCTGATTCCTTTTGTATCAGCTCTTTTTGCCACAAGCGTGGTGTCAAACCTCATAAGTCTTGTAGGACTGCGAAGTCCGACAGCAGATCTTTCGACAGAGGCGGCATGGGCGATTGTGGTATTTATCATGATTACCGCAACCAAGATCAGGACCAATGGATTCTTGGGTTATCTGAAGGGATTTACGACACCGATTGCAGTCATGACACCGTTTAATATTCTTTCAGAATTGGCAACGCCGGTAAGTATGGCATGCCGTCACTTCGGCAATATTCTTTCCGGAGTGGTAATTGACGGACTTATTTACTGGGCACTTGGGCTTGCGTCGGCAGCCCTGTTTGGACTTTTGCCGGGAGCACTCGGACAGGTTCTGTCTAAGATTCCTATCCTTGGCATTGGTTTACCCGCTGTGACTGGCGTGTACTTTGACTGGTTCTCAGGAGTGATGCAGGCATTTATATTCTGCATGCTGACAGTAATGTACATTGCAAATGCGGCAGAGGAAGGTTGATAGCGGGATTGTTGCATTAGGCAATCCGATATCATAAAAATGTTTATTATTCAATTAGGAGGCAAATAATTATGAACGATTTTCAGATGCTGGCTAAAGGTATTGCACTTGCAGGATGTGGTATTGGTGCAGGATGTGCGCTTATCGCAGGTATTGGACCTGGTATTGGTGAAGGAACTGCTGTTTCAAAGGCTCTTGAGGCCATTGGACGTCAGCCTGAGTGTAAGGGCGATGTAACAGGAACAATGCTTCTTGGATGTGCCGTTGCAGAGACAACCGGTATTTATGGTTTTGTTACAGGACTTCTTCTTATCTTCGTAGCACCGGGTATGTTTATGGGATACCTCCAGTAATCGAGTATACTCAAACGCAGCAACATACATGAAGGAGAAACAGATATGAATATGGCACTATTAGCAATGACAGCTGATACTGCACAGACGCAGGATCTTGTGACTCTGGTGCCCTGGACCTTTATCATTCAGATAATCAACCTCTTCATTCAGGTCTTTCTCATTAAGAAGTTCCTCTTCGGGCCTATTAACGAGATACTTGAAAAGAGAAAGAATCTGGCTGACAGGGTCATAAAAGAGGCCAGAGAAGCCCAGGATGAAGCCGATTCCCTCAAGACTCAGTATGAAGAGAGCCTGACAAATGCTCATGCTGAAGCAGCCAGGATTGTATCTGATGCACAGAAGGAAGCTCAGAACAAGGCTGATATGCTCGTGAACGAAGCCTACGAGGAGGTTTCCTCAATTAAGGCCAAGGCCACGGCCGATATAGAGCAGGAGAAGAAAAAGGCAGTCAATGAGGCTAAAAATGAGATCAGCTCACTTGCCATGGAGATTGCGGGCAAGGTTGTGGAGAAAGAGATCAATGAGGCCGATCACAAGAAACTTATAGATGACTTTATAAAGAAGGTCGGAGCATAAATCCGACAAAGGAGCAATAATGAGTAAAGCTGGAGATCTTTATGGGCAGAGCCTGTATGATCTGGCAGTGGAAGAAAGACTAACGGATGATATTCTGAACGAAATGGAGGTTGTCAGGGGACTTTTAATCGAGAATCCTGACTACGTGACCCTCCTGTCGGAACCTTCTATCCCAAAGAATGAGAGACTGCAGTTGGTTGACGATGCCCTGGGCAGTTCTCTTCAGGCTTATCATCTGAACTTCATCAAGATACTCATAGAAAAAGGTATGCTTCGTGAGTACTCAGCCTGTTATAAGAGATTCAGAAAATCTTATAATGAGGCTCACGACATTGCGGATGCCCAGGTGACAACGGCAGTTGCACTGGATGATGCGCAATTGATGCAGCTTAAGGAGAAACTTGAGAGGATCAGCGGTAAGAAGATCATTCTGAATCAGAAGGTCGATCCTGGCATCCTTGGTGGTGTCAGAGTAGATCTGGAGGGACAGCTCTTTGACGGATCAGTAAAGGGCAGGCTTTCCGAACTTCAGAAATGCGTCGACGATGTAGTGATGTAGGGATCCTAGATCCAAAAGGCCGGTTGAGACGGCTTTATATCACGTTTATCAAATATAACAATTAACATCGGAGGATGATATGGAATTAAAACCAGAAAAAATATCCGAGGTCATTCGAAGCCAGATAAAGAATTATCAGAACGCTATCATTCAGAATGAGACCGGAACAGTTCTTACTGTCGGCGACGGTATTGCCAGAGTAAGCGGACTTTTGAACTGTATGGCCGGAGAGCTTCTTGAATTCGATAACGGAACATTCGGAATGGCTCAGAACCTCGAGGAAACAGTAGTTTCTGCGGTTTTGTTCGGAGAAGATGTAGGTATCAGTGAAGGACAGACCGTTAAGCGCACAGGAAGGGTTGTTTCGGTTCCTGTGGGCGAGCATATGATAGGGCGTGTAGTAAACGCCATCGGTCAGCCAATTGACGGGCAGGGACCGATTGAAGCAAATGAGTACAGGCCGGTTGAGTCGCCTGCTCCCGGTATCATCGAAAGACAGCCGGTTAAAGAGCCTCTTCAGACAGGTATCAAGGCTATCGATTCAATGATTCCGATCGGAAGAGGTCAGCGTGAGCTTATCATCGGCGACAGACAGACCGGAAAGACAACCATTGCAATTGATACCATCCTTAACCAGAAGGGCAAGGACGTAATCTGTATCTATGTTGCAATAGGTCAGAAGAGATCAACGGTCACTGCACTTGTTGAGGACCTTAAAAAGGGCGGAGCCATGGACTACACCATCGTAGTTGCTGCAACGGCTTCGGAACCCAGCCCCCTGCAGTACATCTCCCCATATACGGGATGTGCTATGGGCGAGTATTTCATGAACCAGGGGAAACATGTTCTTTGTATCTACGACGACCTTTCAAAGCACGCCGTAGCTTACCGTGCACTTTCCCTGCTGATCAGAAGACCACCGGGACGTGAGGCATATCCCGGAGACGTATTCTATCTGCACTCGAGACTTCTTGAGAGAGCAGCCAAGCTCTCAGATGAAAACGGAGGAGGATCACTTACGGCTCTTCCCATCATTGAGACACAGGCAGGAGACGTATCAGCATACATTCCTACAAACGTTATTTCCATCACTGATGGTCAGATATTCCTTGAGACAGAGCTTTTCCACAGCGGAATCATGCCGGCAGTAAACCCGGGTATCTCGGTATCCCGAGTAGGTGGTAACGCGCAGATCAAGGCAATGAAGAAGGTTGCCGGAACACTGAAGCTTGTTTATTCACAGTATCGTGAGCTGGCAAGCTTTGCACAGTTTGGTTCTGACCTTGATGAAGATACAAAAGCAAGACTTGCTCAGGGCGAAAGAATCGTTGAAGTCCTCAAGCAGGACAAGAACCAGCCCGTAGCAGTTGAGAAACAGGTTGCAATTCTTTATGCCGTAGTTAATAACATCCTCATAAAGGTTGAGGCATCAGATGTTGCAGAGTATGAGGCAGGATTGTACGAGTTCCTTGACACCAATCCTTCAGGAATAGCTGCCATGAATGCCATAAGGCAGACCGGCAAGCTCGAGGGAGAGGCTGAGGACAAGCTGAAAGAGGCACTGAACGTCTACACAGAACAGTTTCTTAAGAGAAAGGCATAACAGACAGGAGGAAATATAATGGCTGGATCAATGAAAGCTGTTAAACTCCGGATAAAGAGCGTTCAGAGCACCATGCAGATCACCAAGGCTATGCAGCTGGTTGCTGCCAGTAAACTGCGAAAGGCCAAGGAGAGAGCTGATGCATCAAAGCCTTACCTTGAGACCATGCTCAGTACACTGACAGATATAGCCAATTCAAATAATGACTTTCAGTCTCCGTTTACAAAGGCGACGGACAATGACAAGTGGTTATATGTTGTTATCGCGGGAGACAGAGGACTTGCAGGAGGCTATAACTCCAATCTGTTCAAGTTCATGGAGCATGAGACAAAGGGCAGGTCAGATATAACAGTTCTTCCTATCGGTAAAAAATCTGTTGAGTACTTTAAACACAGGCATGTACCTCTTTTTACAGAGGAGTACGCAGAGGTTGCAAAGGTGAATGTATCAGACTGCTTCCAGATTGCCAAGCTGATCTGTGACGCATATTCATCCGGCAAATTCGGACACATCTTTTTGTGCTACACAAATTTTATATCCATGCTCTCACAGGTTCCGACTGCGTCATCACTCCTTCCGCTGTCTGATCTTAAGACAAATGAAGGAAAAACCGATGGCAAGGCCAGAGAGCTCATCCTGTATGAGCCGGACTCAGAGACCGTGTTCAATGCAGTGGTTCCTGAATATCTGGCGGGTATTCTTTATACAAGTATCAATATATCTTACGCCAGCGAACTGGCTGCAAGAAGAACTGCGATGGAGGCGGCAACTGACAACGCAGAGGAGATGATCGAGACCCTGAGTCTTAATTACAACAGAGCCCGTCAGGCCAGCATTACACAGGAGATCACGGAGATTGTGGCAGGTGCTGAGAGTTAAGATGTTTTGTGCGGTTCTTAATTTAAAAGTGCGGCAGCACTTTCGTTACTAAGTCTATATTAAGGAGTTTAAATAATGAGTGAAAATCATGTTGGAAAGGTAATTCAGGTTACAGGCCCTGTACTTGATATCCGATTCAAAGAGGGTGAGCTTCCGGATCTTCACAACGCTATAGAGATCATGATTGGTGACAGAAGACTTATAGCTGAGGTTGCCCAGCAGGTGGGAGACGATGTTGTCAGATGCGTTGCCATGAGCTCCACAGATGGTCTCGTAAGAGGCGCAGATGCAAAGGACACTGGAAGCCCCATCACTGTACCGGTTGGAGAGAAGTGCCTGGGAAGAATATTCAATCTGCTTGGAGAGCCTGTAGATAATCAGCCTGCTCCCGAAGGGGTGGAGAGATGGGCAATCCATCGTCCCGCTCCCGAATATGAGGATCAGGTACCTGCCACAGAGATCTTTGAGACAGGAATAAAGGTAGTTGACCTTATCTGCCCTTATGCAAAGGGTGGAAAGATCGGACTCTTTGGCGGTGCCGGAGTTGGCAAGACCGTGCTTATCATGGAGCTTATCAATAACGTAGCCAAGGCTCACGGAGGAATTTCTGTATTTACGGGAGTTGGTGAGCGTACCCGTGAGGGAAATGACCTCTATGGGGAGATGAAGGAGAGCGGAGTTATCGATAAGACGGCCCTGGTTTACGGACAGATGAATGAGCCGCCGGGAGCTAGAATGAGAGTTGGTCTCTCCGGACTTACAATGGCTGAGTATTTCCGTGATGTTAAGAATCAGGACGTGCTTCTTTTCATCGACAATATCTTCCGTTTCACACAGGCAGGTTCTGAGGTTTCAGCGCTTCTTGGACGTATGCCCTCAGCCGTAGGATATCAGCCTACACTTGCTACAGAAATGGGTGCTCTTCAGGAGCGTATCACATCAACAAAGAAGGGGTCGATCACGTCGGTTCAGGCTGTATATGTGCCTGCGGATGACCTTACAGACCCTGCGCCTGCTACAACCTTCACACATCTTGATGCAACAACCGTTCTTTCAAGAGATATTGCATCCAAGGGTATTTATCCCGCTGTGGATCCCCTTGATTCAACAAGCCGTATCCTCTCACCCGATATCGTCGGAAAAGAGCACTATGAAGTTGCAAAGGGCGTTCAGCAGGTGCTTCAGAGATACCGTGAGCTTCAGGATATCATCGCCATCATGGGTATGGACGAACTTTCTGAGGAAGATAAAATGACTGTTTACAGAGCCCGTAAGGTTCAGAATTTCCTGTCGCAGAGCTTCTCTGTAGCAGAGCAGTTCACAGGACTTCCGGGAAAATATGTTCCGCTTAAGGAGACAATCCGTGGCTTCAAGATGATCCTGGACGGCGAATGCGATGACCTTCCGGAGTCTGCTTTCCTTCTTGTCGGAACAATAGACGAAGTCTTCGAGAAGGCAAAGAAGTGATAAAAAGGAGCTGACAATGTCAACGTATCATTTACAAGTTGTATCCATGGATGGTGATGTTTTCGAGGGTGAGGTCCAAAAGATACTGCTAAGGACAATAGATGGTGATGTAGAGATTCTGGCAAGGCATACTGACTACTGCACCGCTATTGGCATGGGCACTGCCAGGGTCACCATGGAAGATGGAACCGTAAGAAAGGCAGCCTGTATCGGAGGGATGCTCTCGGTTCTTAACGGCGCGGTCAGAGTCCTTCCAACCACCTGGGAGTGGAGCGAAGAAATCGATATTGAGAGGGCAAAGGCTGCCAAGGCAAAAGCTGAAGAGAGGCTCAAGGATCAGCAGCTCGACAAGGAGGCCCGCATTCGGGCAGAGGCAAAGCTGTACAGGGCTTTAGTAAGAATCGGAACCCACGGACAGAACGAGAAATTCGGAAATGAATAACTTCCGAATGACAACAAGGAATAACCGTTATGAAATCTGCCTTCGGCAGGTTGGCTTTCATCTGAAGGTGAAAGCCGGTTCTCTGCGAAAGATTTAATAAAAAGCAGAAAAAATGGCGCCGCATCCGGCGCCATTTTTGGCTTTGAATAATTACTATTTTTTTAAAAATATAGAAACCGCTCGTTAATCTGCATCAGGCAGATATTGTTTTGCTGCAATTCAGTAATCTATGCGCATTCCGACGACAACAAAGTAGAGGTCATCCTTATCGGTGCAGGTAGAGAGCATTACAAGCTGATCATCAGGCTTTGCCTCGATACCGGAATCAATATAGGTTCTGTGTTCAAGATAATCTGTCAGAGTCTTCATCTTATCAGTATCGGGTCCGCAGATATTGTACAGATCAGAGTTCTTTGGAAGATCCATGTAAGCGAAGATCCTGTATCTTTGCGTGCCGTCCTTTGTGATTATCTGGAAATATTCATGGCCCTTCAGATATGTTCGATCATATTTATACTTTTTGAAGATGCCGAACATTGTTCCGTCGCTCATATTGTGGCCATAAATGATAGTATTCGGATCAGTAAAGCTGTTTGAGGATCTGCTGTCAAGGAAAATTGAGCCTGTTCTTGCATCTGATCCGGTATAATCCACCGACTTGTACTTGGTGTTATCAGAGGCCTGCATGACAGGATAGCTTAATGTTCCATCCTCAAACCATAGCCATGCAGCTGTCTCGGGATAATCATTGGTAAATGAAACAATATCGATTTCGCCGGGTACTTCTTTTGCAGGAGTGTTTATGAGTGCAGATGAAGCCTTATTGTTCTTTGAAGAACCTTCCCCGGACTTTGATGCTCCTAAATCAGCAGAAGCAGAAGTCCCACCAGAGTCTGCGGTATCAGGCTCTTTCTGTTCATTGCCGTTTTCTGAGGATGCATCTGTGTCGGCTGTGGTAACGGGCTGAGAAGAGCTGTCGGTATCAGGTAAGGCATCTTTGTCCGAAGGAGCTTTGGATTTGGATGAGTCATCTGACTTAGCTGCCTCATCACTTCCTGCAGAAAGAGCGCTGTCACTCTCAGAAGAACTGTCACTCTCAGAAGCACTTTCACTTTCAGAAGCACTTTCACTCTCAGAAGTACTGTCAC
This sequence comes from Butyrivibrio sp., assembly GCA_024694565.1. GTDB lineage: Bacteria > Bacillota > Clostridia > Lachnospirales > Lachnospiraceae > Butyrivibrio. Next base: position 8,761 of record JAILJR010000187.1, read on the forward strand.
TCTCAGAAGCACTGTCATTCTCAGAAGCGCTGTCACTCTCAGAAGCATTGTCATTCTCAGATGTACTGTCGTCACTAGCTGTAATATCTTTAGTCTCCACTATGGAGTTTTCTACGGAAGCAGCGATTTCTTCATCACCGGATCCGGACTGCTTTGTACCGCCTGCATTTCTTACCAGAAAGATCACAAGAACTATTGCAGCTATACCGATAAGTACAAACGGTAATCTTTTCTTTAAATAAGAAAAGAAACTCACGATCACGATTATGATCAGCTCAAACACGATGGCGATTTTTGCAATACTTCTATGCTTATTGTTGAATTCCTTGAATTTTAAAAGTAAACTTTTGATAATATCACCTCTAAACCACAGATTTTGAAATAAATATACGAAGGTATTATAAAATGTTTAAACTTTTTTTACAACACATTTTAGGATATGAGGAATTTTCAATATTTATACTATATTAAGATAATACTATTACATTTTATGATACAATTGAAATAGCAATTTTCATCAGGGGAAGAAATCATGAAAAGAATCATCGGAGAGAAGTATTTTAAGATCTCGATAGCCGCAATTTTTACAGTGGCAGCAAGCTATCTGGCAATAATGCTCCTTGGACAGGCAGGTCCGTTTCTTAGGGGAGTGTTCAGCGCCATTGGCTGGATAGTAGATGTAATAGCGCCTTTCCTCATAGGACTTATCATGGCATACCTCTTTTTGCCAATAGTTGAATTTTTTAACAGACAGCTCAGGAAGATCAGGTTCTTTGCCCAAAAGCCTGGGATGAGCAGGGGGATTTCCGTGTTTCTGATGTTTCTGGTGATCTTTCTTGTGATATTTGGACTGCTGTCGCTGATAATTTCCACCTTTACCTCTGACATACATTTCGCTACTCCTGAGGAGATGGAGGAGATGATAAGATTCGTCGGGATGCAGGCGGTGAATTTTTATGAAGAGGTGCGCAAGGCACTTATGAACTTTGAGATAATAATCCCTTCCTTCGATTCAATGGTAGAGGAATTCAAGAACCAGATAAACAGCATCGACGGAACAAAAGGGACGAGCATGGCTGCAACACTGGGAACCGGCGTTCTCGGTGCCTTCAATATATTAAAGAACACACTGGTATCGATATTCTTTGCAATTATTTTCAGTATTTATTTTCTTTCAGGTGCAGAATCAATGAGCGGATATTGGAAAAAAGCCTTCAGAGTTTTGCTGGGGGAAAAAGTATACGGTATATGCGCAGAGATACTTTCGGATCTGGATAAGTGTCTTGCCGGTTACATAAGAGGACAGTTTGCAGATGCACTATTTATGGCGGTTGTTGTAAGTATTTCCTTTGGGATTGCAGGAATTCCCTATGCGGCGGTGATAGGAATAGCTACGGGACTGGGAAATCTCATTCCCTATGTGGGTCCGATAATTGCCTACGGAATGACTATAATAAGCTGCCTGATCAAGGGTGATCTGAAGCTGATGCTGGTAGGTGTGATAATTGTCTTTGTCATACAGACTATTGATGGTAATATCATCAATCCAAAGCTCTTAAGCAACAGTGTCAATGTCCATCCTGCACTCGTGGTCGTTGCGCTGCTCTTTGGCGGAGCTATAGGCGGGCTCCTCGGGATGCTCCTGGCAGTTCCGCTTGCTGCATTTATCAGGATTCAGTTTGAGAAGCTTATTAAATATATAGAAAAAAAGAGAGCCCAAAAGCAAGTAGAGAAGGAGGAACAAGTTTTATGAAGTATGTATGCAATGTTTGCGGCTACATTTACGATGAGGCAGCAGGTGATCCTGATCACGGGATCGAGCCCGGAACAAAGTGGGAGGATCTCCCCGTGGATTTTGCCTGTCCACTCTGCAGCGTAGGAAAGGACGATTTCACTGCACAGGAATAAACTGAATAATGGATTTAAACCCTCTTTACGGAACAATGGGATCGCAAAGAGGGTTTTTCGTGGTTTATTTATTATTTGGTGTACTGAGATCACGGATAAGATTTACAGGTTTTAGGGAGAAGATCCCATGGATTATTCAACAAGAGTTAAATTTGAAAAAAAGGATATAGCTTACTGGAGTATGGTTGCTGGGCTGGTGCTTTTTATTCTTTTTCTCCATCTGTACAGGCTTGATGAACTGCCAAAGGGGATGGAGGTGGATGAAGTTGGTATGGCCTACGACTCGTGGTGTATCGGAAACTACGGAGTCGACAGATATTTAAACAGCTTTCCCGTATACCTTAATAATTATGGCGGGGGACAGAGCACCATGTACTGTTACCTTGCGGTGCCGTTTCTCAAAAATGCAGGATTTTCTGCTGCCATGGCAAGAATGCCGGGGGTACTCTTTTCCATGCTGACCTGTATCGTCGGTTTTGATCTTATACGAAAGGTCAGGGGGAAGCTGGCCGCACTTATATATCTGTTTTTATTTGCAGCGCTTCCTTATTTTACCCAGTCGGGGAGGATTGCCCTCGACTGCAATCTGATGCTCGGATGCACGGTGGTGATACTCTATATCCTGGAGTTTTGCCTGCGGCAGGGGGAGAGGCTCTGGCCTTATGTGCTACTCGGAGTCTTTACCGGAATATCACTGTATTCATATGCCCTCAGCAATATGATATATCCTGTTTTCTTTCTTTTGCTGTACCCGCTGCTTCTGGTGGGAGGAAAAAGGATCAGCTGGAAACAGATCCTGGTATTCTTCATTCCCGCATTCGTTATTGCCATCCCGCTTATTCTGGTTCAGGTGGTCAATATTGCGAAAACGCAGAACATGATGATCGGACCACTGACTATCCCGAGGATTGATTTTTACAGGCTGACGGAAATCTCAATCCATGAGGTAAGGCCGAATATAGGATGGATATTCAGAAGTCTTTTCACGGCGGACAATCAGGAGTTCGACAGCTTCCCGCAGTTTGGAGCGCTTTACATGATATCGCTTCCGATGATAATTGCAGGATTTGTCATCACTTTTAGAAGATCTGTCAAAAGCATCAGGGAAAAAAGAATAAGCTTTGAAACAATAATCCTGTTTTATACCATCATTATGATGGCTTTTGCTCTGGTCCTCCTTGGGGTTACAACCTACAGGATCAATGCGGTTTTCTTTGGCCTCACATACCTGATAATGGTGCCAATAGAAGCCTGCTTTACAGCGGAAAAGAATAAGAAAGCCTTCATGGCAGCAGGAATAGTCCTTGTTGCAGCATACACCTTGTATGCAGGCGCGTTCCTGAGCTATTATTTTACAAGGTATGAGAAGGACTATTATCCCCAGAGACTGTTTGCGGAAAACCCAAAGGAAGTGTATGAATTTCTAGAGGGTCAGAGTGAAGAGATCAAAAGCAGGCTGACCTATGTTGGAGGTGTCAATGAAGCCTATGCCTATTTCCTTCTGGCCATGAAGATATCGCCATACGACTATGACGTGAAAGAGCTTGGCAACAACGGAGATGGCAAAAAGTACCTGTTCTACGCTCCTGAGCCATACGACACAGGTGCCAATTATTGCTTTTATCTGCCTGATGCTGATACAGACAAGGCCATGACCGAGCTGGGCTTTATCGCACATGATCTCGGACCTTACCGGGTATATATTTATTGAAGCTCAGAGCTGGCTCAATTATACTAATAACGTAGATGATTCAGTTGACTGATAAAAGCTTGACAGGCTAGACCCGGCTGTGCATATTGTACAAGCAACTGAGAGGCCCTTTGAGCTCGTCGGTACTTAGCGAGGTATTTTCGAGCTTAGTACCGCTACGAAGCTCAAGGAGCGAAAGCGTGCCCGAAGTGATTGTGCAATATGTACAGCCGGGGCTGGACTGTCAAGCTTTTATCGACAAGCGCAAAGGAGTAGAAAATGAAAATCGTTATTGCTGACAGAGACAGTGTCGGAACAGACATGGATTACAGTATTTATGATGAGCTGGGCGACGTTACCTATTATGACGACAAGGTAAACGATGCCAATGCAAAGCAGCGGCTTGAAGGAGCGAAGATACTCGTGATAAACAAGAGCCAGATAACTGATGAGCTCCTGTCAAATGCGCCTGATCTGGAGCTCATATGTGAATTTGCGACGGGGTATGACAATGCGAACATAGAAGCCTGCAACAGGCACGGCGTGAAGGTTGCAAATGTGGTCAATTATTCAACCTCATCAGTTGCCCAGCACACCTTTGCCCTGCTGTTTTATCTCATGGAAAATCTCCGCCACTACGACGAATTTGTAAAGAGCGGTGCATATGCGAACCAGGACCATTTCTGCTGTCTCGATATTCCTTTTCATGAGCTTGACAGAATGACCTACGGAATAGTCGGGATGGGGCATATTGGAAAGAAGGTGGCATCCATAGCATCTTCTTTTGGAGCAGAGGTGATATTTTACTCATCGTCAGGAAAGAGCACATGCACGGATTATGAGAGGGTGGAGTTTGATGAACTTCTAAGGCGCTCTGATGTCATTTCACTGCATTGCCCCTTAAGCGACAGGACAAGGAACCTCTTCGACAAAAGAGCTTTTGATGCAATGAAGGAGACTGCAATCCTGATAAATGTCGCAAGAGGAGCGGTTGTAAGTGAAAAGGATCTGTACGAGGCGCTCTCTGAAGGCAAAATTGCTGCGGCAGGGCTTGATGTGCTTAATCCGGAACCAATGGCAAAGGACTCCCCGCTACTTAAAATTCAGGATTCGGGTAAGCTCCTGGTTACCCCGCATCTTGCCTGGGCAAGTACTGAGGCAAGGGAAAGGTGCCTGCTTGAAGTTAAGAAAAATATAAAGGCATGGATTGATGGAAAACCGAGGAACCTGGTAAATTAGTGCGCTGTTATAAAAAGAGGATCTATCCGCAAGGGATAAATCCTCTTTTTAATATTATTAGTCGGTTTATAAAGTATTGAATTTACTAATGAACTGTTTGAAAAGTTATTTAACCAGTTCATTAGCTGCTACAGCATTTCTTCGAAAATGGCAAATCCTGATATTTTTCTTCAGGAGTTTCATATCATGATTATTTCTTTTTGCCTGATGCATCAAGGGCAGCCCTCAGCTGCTCAATAACGATCTTAAGGGCCTTGATCCTGGCGTATTTCTTGTCTACTGATTCAAGTACATACCAGGGTGCAAAGGCGGTGCTGGTCTTTGATATCATCTCGTCGATGGCAAGCTCATACTGATCCCACTTTTCCCTGTTTCTCCAGTCTTCGTCAGTAATCTTCCACTGCTTTTCAGGAGTGTTCTGTCTGTCGTTGAATCTCTGAAGCTGTGTGTCCTTATCGATCTGTACCCAGAATTTGATGATTACTGCGCCCCATTCCCTGAGCTCTTTTTCAAATTCGTTTATCTCATTGTAGGCGCGCTGCCAGTCATTCTCTGAGCAGAAGCCCTCCAGACGCTCAACCATGACGCGGCCGTACCAGGTTCTGTCAAAAATCGTGATATGTCCCGTCTTTGGAAGTCTTGTCCAGAAGCGCCACAGATAGTGCCTTGATTTCTCGTGGGGCTCAGGGCTTGCAATGGGCTCAACAACGTAGTCTCTGGGGTCGAGTGCCTCAGTGATCCTCTTGATGTTGCCGCCCTTACCTGCGGCATCCCAGCCTTCATAAGCGATAATTACCGGGATCTTCTTTCTGTATATCTTGTTGCCGAGGTCACCAAGCTCCTTCTGGAGATTTGCCAGCTCAGTGTCGTACTCCTCGTCTGTAAGAGTCTTGTCCTCAAGCGGGATCTCGGAAAGCTTCGGAAGCTTGGCCATAGGGAAGGTGTTCTGGAGGATTGGAACATTAGTTTTCTGATTCTTGAGAGCAATGTCGATGCCCTGGTTGAGATACTGAAGAACCTGCAGCTCTGCCCACTTCTTGCTGGATGCATCAATTATGTACCATGGAGCACGGGACTCGTTGGTATCCTCGAGATATTTCTCAAATACTTCAAGACACTTATTGTAGCGCTTGTTTTGGAGAATGTCGTCGATGTCGACACGCCAGCTTGTGTTCTTGCTCTCCTGAAGAGATGCAAGGCGCTTTTTCTGTTCCTTTTTGGAGATATGGAAAAAGAATTTTACTACGAGATAGCCGTTGTCGCACAGCTGTCTTTCGATAATGTTGATTGAGTGTACTCTCTTTTTGTAAAGGTCTTCATTGAGCTCGCCGCTCATTACGCCGTCTACAACCTCTTCCATCCAGCAGGTGTCGAAAAAGCGGAATTTGCCGGCCTCAGGAATCTCCTTTATATATCTGTAAAGGAAAGGATATCTCATTTCCTCTTCGCTCGGTTCCCTGTCCATCGTAGCAACCTTGAAAAATCTTGGGTCGATATTTCTGATTACTTTTCCGATAACAGCACCTTTTCCTGCGGCATTCCAGCCCTCAAAGAGCACCATTACAGGGAGCTTGGCTTCCTTGAGCTTCATCTGGAACGCAAAAAGCTTCGCGCGCTCTTCCTTAAGCTTGGCCTTCAGCTCATCCTCAGCAGGCATTTCAGCCTTTACAAAATCTTTAAGCATGTAGAATCCTCCTAGTGATATTAAAATATGATGTGATAAATTAAGAACGATTTAATACAAACATAATACCATATAACCGTTGATTTTATGCGTGTTAATAAATATTTCATAACTATAACAATTACATTGACCTTGACAGCTTTCATACCTTATAATAAATGTTAAGAAAAACGTAACTTTTTAAGGGGAGATGAGTATGAAGAAAAGCATAAGAGGTTTCTTTTTGTCTGCAGGTTTGCTTGTGGGACTTATGGCAATCCTGTTCTTTAATCCTGCTGCGTCCATGACAGTAAAGGCTGTTGGACCCGAGGTTGCAGTGGGAGTCGATGTTTCCAAGTATCAGGGAGGAATCAACTGGCAGCAGGTTCGAAACTCCGGCGTGAGATTTGCCATGATCAGGGTTGGAACCACCAAGAAGGGCCAGGATGAGCAGTTTGTCAATAATATCAATGGTGCCAATGCGGCAGGAGTGCGCGCAGGTGTATATATTTATTCTTATGCGACAACCCCCGAGGCAGCAGCTGCTGAAGCTAACCAGGTACTTGCATGGATAGCTCCTTATACGGTATCTTTCCCGATTGCCATTGATATTGAAGACTCTTCACAGAAGGGTCTCTCTGCAGCACAGCTTCAGGCAATAGCAGATACCTTCTGCGGAATAATAAATGCAAATGGATATGAGCCAATGGTTTATGCCAGCAGAAACTGGTTTACAGGGCGTATGCCAAACGTAGCATCACCCAAGTGGGTTGCACAGTACGCTTCAGCCTGTGACTATCCCGGTGACTATGCAATGTGGCAGTCAAGCAGTCATGGAAGCTATCCAGGCATCGCAGGAAGAGTTGATGTAAACCACCTCTATGTTGATTATTTCTCAAGGATCATACCTGAGGGCTTTAACAGCTGGGGCGGACATACATATTATTATCACAACTATCGCAAGCAGTACGGCTGGATCAATCTCGACGGAAAGAGATACCACGCTGATGCCAATGGATTTATCCAGACAGGATGGTTCCAGGATGAGAGCGGAGTTTATTATCTTGATCCTGCAGCTGGCGGTCTTGCCAGGACAGGGCTTACCGATATAGACGGAGCACGCTACTGCTTCAACGAGAATGGTCAGAGATGCACCGGTCTTATGAATGTTGGCGGTGTATTCTACTACGCCGGAGCAGACGGCATCTGCCAGAAGGGTCTCATCCAGCTTGAGGATGGAGTTCACTACTTTGACGAACAGTATGCAATGCACACTGGTCTTACCCAGATTGGAGACAAGCTGTACAGCTTTGGTGCCAATGGTGTTATGCAGACCGGTATGGTTGCACTTGAAAACGGAATGTACATGTTTGGCCAGGACGGCGTTGCTATAAACGGATGGTTTACCAATGACAAGGGCCAGAGGTTCTTCTTCTCACCCACAGCGATGGTAGGACTTCAGACGATAGAGAATGCATCCTATCTCTTTGGTAATGACGGTGTAATGTTTACAGGCTGGTCAGGAGAGCTGAATGCCAGATACTATTTCGGACCTGATGGAAAGATGGTCAAGGGCTTCAATGCCATCGATGGAAAGAGCTTCTATTTCGGTGATGACGGAAAGATGGTTCTGGGTCTTGCAAAGCTCAAGGACGGCACATATTATCTTGATCCTGCAGACGGACATGAGGTTGTCGGCTGGGCTCAGCTATCAGACGGATGGCACTACTTTGATGCCAACAACGGCAAGATGCTTGCAAATGTAACAGCAGTTCTCGACAATGTTTCCTGCACATTTAATGCATCAGGTATCCTCACTGCTCCTGCGGGATGGACACCGGGAACCCCTGCTCCTGCAGCACCTGCTCCGGCTGCATCTGCTCCCGCAGCACCTGCTGCAAATGCGACAAACGGCTGATAAAAAACAAAAACATGAACGTAAAACTGCCCATGGTTTTGTATGGGCAGTTTTTTTGATATAATAGGATATCGGATTTTTCTTAAATCCGATATCCGTAAAGTCCTAACAATAAAAAGCGTAACTATTCAGAGCCAGGACTCGGAAATGCAGGCGTTTCCGAGTCCTCGAATATCCGCCAAATAAAAATATAAAAAATGCATCTATTCGAGCAAGCTCGATATCTGCATTTTTAAATATTTCTGCCTGGCACTGAACAGTTACAAAAAAGCAAAGAAGGGAGCCTGTCTAATGACACTTGAAGAAGCAAAAAGTAAACTTTCAAAATATGGTCAGGAACATGTACTGAAATATTATGATGAACTTGATGACAAAGAAAAGAAGGAACTTCTTTCCCAGATCGATGATACAGATTTTGAGGTGCTTAAAAACTGCAGGAATCTTGGCAAGAGTGAGGGCAGGGGAGAGTTTTCTCCGCTTGCAGCCATGCAGGTAGCTGAGATTGAAAAGAGAAAGAATGAGTTTTTACAGATAGGTGTAAAGGCGCTCAAAGAGGGAAAGGTGGCAGCCTGCCTTCTCGCCGGAGGAATGGGAACAAGACTTGGCTCAGATAACCCCAAGGGCATGTACGATATTGGGCTTACAAAACCTGTCTATATTTTTCAGAGGATAATCGAGAACCTTCTGGATACTGTAAGGCAGGCGGATGGAGCATTCATCAGACTGTTTATCATGACCAGCGAAAAGAACAATGATGCCACTGTCAATTTCCTCAGGGAGCATGATTTCTTTGGATATCCTGAAGAAAAGGTAACGTTCTTCAAGCAGGATATGGCTCCGGCATCTGACTATGACGGGAAGGTCTATATGGAGAGTAAGTCAAGGATATCAACATCTCCAAACGGCAATGCGGGGTGGTATACATCAATGTTGAAGGCCGGCCTTCGTGACTTGATTATTAATGAAGGAATTGAGTGGATAGACATCTTTGCGGTTGACAATGTTCTTCAGAGAATAGCAGATCCGTGCTTTGTCGGAGCAACCCTGGATGCGGGTGTTGACTGCGGTGCCAAGGTTGTAAAAAAGAACGCACCTGATGAGAAGGTGGGTGTAATGTGCCTGGAGGATGGGAAGCCATCTATTGTAGAGTACTATGAGCTTTCGCAGGAAATGATGGATGCTAAGGATGAGAACGGAGATCCGGCTTACAACTATGGAGTCATACTGAATTATCTCTTTAAAGAAAAAGCGCTGTTTGATATCGCACGGAAGGAGCTTCCGCTTCATGTGGTTGAGAAGAAGATACCTTACATCGATGATCGGGCTCAGCTAATAAAGCCGGAAAAGCCCAATGGATGTAAGTTTGAGCAGCTGGTACTTGATATGATCCATATGCTGGATACCTGCCTTCCTTATGAAGTAGTGAGAGAGTATGAATTTGCTCCCATAAAGAACAAAGAGGGTGTTGATTCGGTTGAGTCGGCCAGGGAGCTGTGCAGGAAGTGCGGAATTGAACTGTGATGCACATGAATTGTATCCATAAATGACATGAGCCATTCGGCAAAAGCTCACCTTAAGGGGGAGCTTTTGCCGGACTTCATATAACATTATGACAGGTTGTCACAACAAAAATGAATTGTAATGATGTCGTATTGTTTTTAAAATGTATCTATGCAGAGGCGGGATGAAAACACAGACCTGCCCTGGCAGATACAGAAATGAGTTAACAATAACAGAACATAACGCAGATTTTTCAGAAAAGAGGTAAGTATGGCAATTCTTGTTACAGGTGGCGCAGGCTACATCGGATCACACACAGTTGTTGAGCTTCAGAACGCCGGAGAGGATGTTGTCGTAATGGACAATCTTTCAAATTCCAGCAAAAAGTGTCTGGAGAGAGTAGAAGCTCTGACAGGAAAGAAGGTTCCTTTCTATGAAGCTGATATAAGAGACAGACAGGCTCTTGAGAAGATCTTTACCAGCGAAAAAATAGACAGTGTAATACATTTTGCCGGGCTCAAGGCAGTCGGCGAGTCGGTTGCAAAGCCATGGGAATATTATGACAACAATATCACTGGTACGCTTACTCTTGTCGATGTGATGAGAAAGCATGGCTGCAAGAATATTATCTTTTCATCATCTGCAACTGTATATGGAGATCCGGCAATAATACCTATTACCGAGGAGTGTCCAAAGGGACAGTGCACTAACCCTTACGGCTGGACAAAGTCAATGCTGGAGCAGATTCTCTCTGACATACAGAAGGCTGATCAGGAGTGGAATGTGGTACTGCTTAGGTACTTCAATCCTATAGGAGCACATAAGAGCGGAACCATCGGAGAGAATCCTAACGGAATACCCAACAACCTCATGCCTTTCATCACACAGGTCGCTGTTGGCAAGCTTCCTAAGCTCAATGTATTTGGTAACGACTATGATACACCGGACGGAACCGGAGTCAGGGATTATATCCACGTAGTTGACCTTGCTGTCGGTCATGTCAAGGCTTTAAAGAAGCTTGCTCCCGGAAGCGGTCTTTCCATCTACAATCTTGGAACAGGAACCGGCTACAGCGTTCTTGATATCGTCAGGAACTTTGAGGAGGCTACAGGCGTTAAGATCCCTTATGAGATCAAGGACAGGAGACCCGGCGATATAGCAACCTGCTACTCAAAGGCAGACAAGGCTGAGAGAGAGCTGGGCTGGAAGGCTGTGAACGGAATCCGTGAAATGTGTGAGGACTCCTGGAGATGGCAGAGCCAGAATCCGAATGGATATGAGGATTAAAACATAACTGAAATAAAAATTCAAAAAGTAGAAAGTTTACCATGATTTCATGGTAAACTTTCTTTGTATATAACTATTCATAGGAAAGCAGAAATAAAATTGTTACCTTTGTATTAATTTATGCAGGATTTAGGGAGCAGTGATATGTTTAGATTATGGGTCAAAACAGTACAGGACAATCATCTTCTTAAGGACATAACGGTGTGTGACGAAACAGCTGATACAAGAACACATAAGGTGATGAATGCAATTGAGAAGGCCTGCTACGAGCTGGATCTTCCAAAGCCAATCTGGCTTGACAACACTGTAAAGGATTTCCAGCGTCATGCAAAATGCCGATTTACAAAGGACTCTTTTATAGAAGATATACCCTTTGACTACATGGAAATACAGGTAATAGAAGAGGAATATTGACCGGTACTGTTTAAAAATATGTAACATAAAAAACACAATTCCGTCACAGATAGCTTCTATACTAAGAAGCTGTACTGAAATAAATTTACCGGATAGCTCAGTTCACAGGGCACGTATTGAAAGGGAGGGTCAGAAAAATGTATGAGGATGAGAGAAAAGAACAGCAGAATACAATAAACAGAGCAGAGGGATCAAACCCTTACAGCAATTATCCAAACGGCTACAATAGCCCACACAGCGGTCAGCAGTCCTACGGTGCAGGGAAATACAGCGGATCAAATTCCTACGGCGGAGGAAACAGCTATGGCGCCAATAACTATGGGGGAAATAATGCAGGAAACAGTTCTTATTACTCCTATGGTCAGAACAGCTATAACTACAATCAGAACAACAACCGTGGCTACGGGAATTATCAGTATAACACATCGAACATGAACCCCGGAGTTCCTCCGACACCACCTGTTAAGAAGGGAAATCCTGCGGCAAAGATAATTGCTGCAATCTGTGTACTTACTCTTATTACAGGAGGAGTTTATTTTGGATACAGCGCTCTTGCAAGAAGGACAGGCAGCTCTGAGCAGGCTGAATCTTCCAAGCCTGCGGCCCAGAGTGAGCAGATTGCCCAAAGCACAGAGAGCAATACAGTTGAAAGCCAGCAGAGTGATGCTGCTGCAACGCAGAATCAGCCTGAGATCAAGACCACGACTACTTCTTCCGGACAGACAATGGCAGTAGTTACTGATGTGACCGGAGTTGTTGAAGAGGTTATGCCGGCGATGGTGATAATCCACAATAACTATACTGCTTCTGCCAGCTACTTCGGATATATCACCAAGGAAGAAGCAACTGCATCGGGAAGCGGAATTATTGTAGGTGAGAATGACAAAGAGCTCCTGATTGCGACCAACTATCATGTTGTGGAAGGTGCAGACAGCCTGGAGGTAATCTTTACAGATAATACAACAGTTGAGGCTGCGGTAAAGGGAACAGACTCCGGGATGGATCTGGCTGTAATTGCAGTAATGCTGGATGATATTTCAAATACGACCAGGAGTACGATCAAGGTTGCAACGATTGGCGACAGCAATGCCCTCAAGCTCGGTGAGCCCGCAATAGCAATTGGAAATGCTCTTGGATATGGACAGTCGGTTACAACCGGTGTAATTTCTGCGCTAAACAGAGAAGTAGAGATGAATGATGGAACGAAGCAGACCTTCATTCAGACAGATGCAGCAATAAATCCCGGAAACTCCGGAGGAGCACTCTTAAACCTCAAGGGTGAAGTAATAGGCATCAATTCAAACAAGATTGGTGGCGAAGAGGTCGAAGGCATGGGATATGCCATTCCGATATCAGACGCAAAGCCTATAATAGACAAGCTGATGAATGAGGTTACCAGAATAAAGGTATCAGCTGCGGACAGAGGTTATATCGGTATTTCAGGTGTAAGCGTTACGACAGATGTTGCTTCAGCCTATGGGATACCACAGGGCGTGTATGTTGCCGAGATCTCAAGAGGAGGCGGAGCTGAGGCAGCAGGACTTGAAAAGGGAGATGTCATTACGAAGTTTGATGGAAATGAGATCACTTCAATGGACGACCTTCAGACGAGACTTCAGTATTACGCAGCCGGTACAGACGTGACTATAACTGTAAAGCGTCAGAATGGACAGGAATATTCAGAGCATGAGTACACAATCACGCTTGGACGTGGAGCAAATTCAGGGAGCGGCTCAGATTCCAATGCAGCTGCGGACGAAGGAGCATCCGGACAGTATGACGGACCTAAAAATGGTGGAAACGGGTCGATGGGCAAGGACGGTTCCGGCGAAAACGGAGGCAATTAAGACATATTGAAATGAGACGGACTTCAAAATTTCCTGGCACACCGGGTCAAATCCGCAGAGCGTAAAGCTCTGCGGATTTATTGCATTTTGGTGCACTTGAGTGATATCATTAAGTAAGTGTTTATTATAAGAAGCCTGTTTTAAAAATGGTTAGGGCTTAAATGTTAAATAAACCGGCATTTACAGATTAGGAGGATAATATGGGCATCAACAATGTGGATCCGGAGGATGATCAGTTTGCGTACAGATACGACACACAGCTTCTTATAGACAGGAGAGATGAGGATCTGGATGAGGATGAGATAGCGGATTACATCACTGAAAACTTTGAGGGTAATTCACTGATAGCAGCAGGTGATGAGGATCTGGTCAAGATTCACTTTCATACCAATGAACCATGGAAGGTTCTGGAGTATTGCAACAGTATCGGAGAGATCTACGATATTGTGGTAGAGGATATGATAAGGCAGGCAGCAGGTCTTCAGGGATGAGATAATGACAGGAGGTCAAGATGAAAAACAAAAAGAGGATGATAGGGATTGGGATGTCAATCCGGCTTGGGATTGTCATGAGCTTTTTCCTGTCACTGACCGGTACGCTGGTTTCAGGTCATTTTACAATAACCTCGTTTTTGATTAGTTTTGTAGTCAGTACAGTAATCAGTCTTTTAATAGGATTTCTTATTCCTGTAGGACAGGTGACAGAGTCGGTATGCAAAGCGGCAGGGCTGAAGCACGGAACCCTTCCATGCAGATTGCTTGAAGCCTTTATCGCAAATCTGATCTATACTCCCATAATGACATTTCTTATGGTGTATATGGCATATCAGATGGTGATGAAGCAGACCAACGGCATGGCTCAGCTCAACCTCCTTGGAATGTATTTCAGGTCTCTTGGAAAATTGTTTTTTGTAGGATTTGTCTTGTTATTCTTTTTTCAGCCTTTGTTCTACCGGCAGCTTATGAAAAAGTACGAGGATACCTAGTGCGCCAAATAATAAATAACTGCAACAAATCCGCCGGGAATTTTTTCAGATGCGAGGCGGAAGAAGGAGTCGATGCGGGCATCGACGACTGATGACAACGTGGCATATGGCGACAAGATGTTGCAGATAAGTAAAGAAATGCTTGGGACGGTACGCTGGTAATACGGTTATATGGAGTAAACAAATCGGGAACTGTACAGAAAGAGCAAATGCTTGGGTTTTCTCTGTCAGTTCCCAAGTTTTTGCATGGAGGAAAATTTCAGATATGTCTGATAAACAGATAAAAGCTGTTCTTTTTGATCTTGACGGGACACTTACTGATACTGAAAAGTATTATCAGATTGCATGGCCCAAGGCATTTGCTCATTTTGGATACAAAGCTGAGGATTATATGCCTCTTGAGCTTCGCTCACTTGGCAGGCCATTTGCGCCAAGGCGGTTACAGGAGTGGTTTGGCGAAGATTTTGACTACAATGAGGTCAGGGAGTACAGAAAGAAGCTCGTGGAAGAGCTCATAGCTGAAAACGGAATTCCGCTAAAGCCCGGAGCAAAGGAAATCCTTGAGGCACTTAGAGAGAGGGGGATACTGACAGCACTTGTGACTGCAAACAATTACCCCAGGGCTTCCAGATACCTGAAAAAAATTGATCTGTTTGATGATTTTGACAAAATAATCTGCGCAAACATGGTCTCTCAGGGCAAACCGGCTCCGGACATTTATGCCTATGCATGCCGGGAGCTGTCGCTTCAGCCACATGAGACCTTTGCAGTCGAAGACTCACCAAACGGAGTTACCAGCGCATATCTTGCAGGCTTCAACGTTATCATGATCCCGGATCTTACAGAGCCCGACGAGGAGCTTTCTGCAAAGATATACAAACGGCTGGATTCTCTGATGGATATACTTGACCTGCTCTGATGTACTGCGTGTAAAAGATAAATTAAATAAAGGGCGGCATCAGAAATATGTTTGAAACATATTTCTGACTGCCGCCCTTTGGCTGTTTTTGCAGCTGCTGAATTATCCTTTTCTCTCTGCTTCAAGTGATGCTCTAAGTTCCCCGCTCTTGTAGCGCTCAATTATGTTATTGATCCGCTCAATAGGGTCCAGAAGATCACTGATGGAGGCATCATGGTTTAGTGTATCGATAAGGTATGCTATATATTTACTCATGTCGCAGCTGATATACCATTCTCTTGAAAGGAGCTCAGGCGACTGATATATCAGATTAGTGGTCAGTATCCTGTCAATGAGACCCTCCTTATAGGCCTCGTCAAATCTTTCAAGGCCTGCGGTAAAGAGACCAAAGGTTGAGAAGGCGTAGATCCTTGCAGCTTTTCTGGCTTTGAGTGCCTTTGCTACGTCAAGCATGCTCTCGCCGGAGGATATCATATCATCGATGATGATAACAGATTTGTCCTCAACGCTTGTTCCGAGGAACTCATGAGAGACGATTGGATTGCGCCCGTCAATTATCTGCGTGTAATCACGCCTCTTGTAGAACATTCCCACATCAAGACCAAGAACACTGGCAAGATAGATTGCGCGGCTCATTCCACCCTCGTCAGGGCTTATGACCATCATATGGTCTGAATCAAGCTGAAGATCCCATACATTGCGAAGGAGTGCTTTTATAAACTGATATGTAGTGCGGACTGTTTCGAAACCATTCAGAGGAATGGCGTTCTGAACTCTGGCATCATGTGCATCGAAGGTGATAATATTATCAACTCCCATGTTTACCAGCTCCTGAAGAGCAATGGCACAGTCCAGAGATTCACGGGAACTGCGCTTATGCTGTCTTGACTCATAGAGGAAGGGCATGATCACAGTGATCCTCCTTGCCTTACCGCCGACGGCGGCAATTATCCTCTTGAGATCCTGATAGTGGTCATCCGGAGACATATGATTCTCCTGACCAAATAAAGAATAGGTTTCGGAGTAGTTGCAGACATCGACCAGAAGATACAGATCGTCTCCACGGACAGAAGTCTTTATTACTCCCTTTGCTTCGCCGGTTCCAAATCTTGGGATCTCGGCATCTAAAATATAGGATGGGCGCTCATAGCCGGTAAAGGCAAGGCTGCCCTTGTGCTCATTTTCTCTCTCAGCTCTCCACTTAACGAGGTAATAATCGACCTTCTCTGCAAGTGGCTTGATACCCTTTAAAGGAATCATTCCCAGTGATCCTACAGGTATGGTCTCAAGATTACGTTTCTCTTCCCTCTTTGGCATTAGAACAAATCCTCGCTTCCTTTTTTTGCAAATTTCTTGACTTTACGGATGTCCGGTCCAGAAAGCTTTAAAACCTTAAAATTACTTGTAATCCTGGAGAATATTCTGTCGGAATAGGTTCGCTGCAGATCCTCCAGTGAAAGGTTGGTGGTAATAAGCGTCGATTTCTTGCGTATGTCCCGCTCATTTAGGAGCGAAAACAGCTCAGAAGAAACAAAGGAGTTTGTCATCTCTGTTCCAAGGTCATCAATGATAAGAAGCTCACACTCATAAAGATCGTTGTATAGAGAACGAAGATCCTGCTTGTTTTTTTGACTGAAGGTATTTTCGGATATTAGTCCAAACAAGCCTGTAGAGCTGAAATATATCACTGAGTGTCCCTTTTTCAGCAGTTCGTCGGCGACACAGACTGACAGGAAGGATTTACCAGTACCAACTGTACCATAAATGAATAAATTTTGGTAGTCAGAGTTGAAATTATTTATAAAATCTTCAGCGGCCTTTACAGCACCTTCAAAGCGCTTAAGGTCTTCGCCCTGATAAAACCTTTTTGACATCACACGGAAATTGTTCTTCTTTGTCAAAGCCCGGAGATTAGATTTGTCATAGAGAGTTTCTATGATTCGCTGCTTAAAGCAGTGGCACTTTTCGTTTCCGATATATCCGGTATCCTTGCAGTCCTGACAGGTGTAGCCCATGTCCAGATAATCTGATGAATAACCGGCATCCAGCAGCAGGACTGTCTTTTCTTTTGCAAGCTCTTCAAGCTGCTTTCTTAAAACGCTCCGGTCCAGCTTTTCCCCGGAAAGGATTCTTCTTCCAAAGGCTACACTTGCGGATGCTGTCTTTTCGTCAAGCTCCCTGTAGCCGGGTACAAACTCATAAACTGTCTGAAGCCTCTCCTCCTGCTCCTGACGATGAAGAGAACGTCTCTCCTCATATTCGTGCATGATAGAATCATACTGTGTGTTAGTAAGTGCCATTGTGCGCTCCTAAAATTTTACTTTTACCGCTCCTTTGTTTAAATTGCTGACAGAAGCGATAAATGTACCGTTTCTGCCAGCTTCTGCGGATTCGGGGCAATAAGTATGGCCCTGTACGTGCTCCGGGGAGGGCATGCGCCGCCGCCGGACCAAAAGCACAGGGCCGAGCTTATGAGTTTTCTTCTTTTCTGTTTCCCCTGTCAGAAAGAAGATTCAGTTATCCAGAAGTTTCTTCTCCAGCTCAGCAAAATCGTATGTGTTTTGCTGGAACTGATTGAAACGGTTCTGGGGCACGCCCAAACGAATAGATGATTCGCTTGAACGAAGTCGTGTGTCGATGGTTGTTCCGGAAGCTCTGGATCTCTTCTTTGCAAGATCCGCGGTAAAGTTCGCATCTAACCTGGCAATATCCTCCCTGGTGCTCACATTGTTCTCATGCCAGGAGCGAAGAATCTTGTCACAGTATCTGATTCGATTCCTCTGTGTCGCCATAACAGTGCGGTCGCAGGCTTCCAGGATGATTTCCATCGAAAATCCCAACTCCCCACGCCATGTTTTTATGAAGGATGCCTCCTTCTCCGTGGGGCTATTTTCCATACCGAGTGCCTTCATGATAGTAAGTACGTCGCTATCATGTTTAAAGATCTCCGCGCGTGCCTGTTTTGGCGTCTTGATGCCTGTCTGATTCCAGTTAATGGCTACCTTTTCCATGTACCTGAAATCCTTTTTATGATTATCGACGCAATATTGCATCAGATAGTCCAAAAGATCGTCTGAAAAACCGAGCTCATCGTGTATATAATAAACGATGGACATTTCGTTGGCGTTTAAGGTCCTTCCGAAATACTGCTCAGCAATAAACAAAAGGCTTGATCCTTCAGACTGCTTGAAGGATTTAAGAACCGACGCCGAGTAGTTTGGTCTCTCAGGAAGAGTGGGATGAGCCTGAATGTCAGGAACCGCTGAAATGCTCGCCGGAATCTGATGTATCGGCTCGGGTACAGGAGCCTGAGTATCCGGAAGTGAATCTGTCTTTCTCCTTCCGTACCTTCGCTTTGACTGGGCAACTATGTCCTCCATATGTATGCCTGTCAGGTTCTGGGAAACATCATACTCAAGACTGATAAGACCCTTTTTCTCCCAATATTTAAGTGAACGGATCACGTCCGCCTCCGTCTGGTTGAATTTATCTGCCAGTGCCGGAACACTGGTGGGTAAATTCGAACTCATCATACGCAATAAAAAGAGGTAGACCTTAATCTCTGTTCCGTTTGCGTCCTGCATGTACTCGTCAATAAAAATGTTTGATACATAAGTAGAATCCTCCCCGCAATTCGTACTAATCGTAACACGCCCCATCATATACTATCATCACCTGCTTTACTATTTATCCGAAAAAATTGTTTGTATCTTCGGAACAATTCAGATTATAGCATGGTGATTTTGAAAATGTATATGTAAAAAACGCCGAAGAAATTGAGGCAAAATCAAGCTTCGCGAAATTAAAGGAGTTTTGTGGACAATGTGGATAACGTGGATTATCATACTTAAAACTTAAAAAGAAGGTCTGATTGCTGCTTATTAGCAATCAGACCTTTATCCACCGAAGAATGGTTTACATAAATAATGATTTTGGGTGGAAATGTGGAAAAGTATCACCTGCCCAGGAGTTCATCCCCTATTTTCACTACATCACCCGCTCCCATTGTTATCAACAAATCACCCTTAGTGCAATTTTTCAAAAGGAATTTTTCAATTTCACTAAAACCGCCAAAAGATGAAATATAATTACACTCGTGTCCGAGATTTCGTATCTTTTCACACAGATTTTTGGAACTTATTCCGAGGTTATCGGTCTCTCTGGCGGCGTAAATATCAGCAAGAACCACCTGATCAGCCAGTGAAAGGGCATCGGCAAACTCATCCATGAGAGCTTTGGTCCTTGTGTAGGTGTGAGGCTGGAAAACACACCATATCCTGTTGTGAGGATAGCTCCTGGCAGCTGTGAGAGTTGCCTTTATCTCAGTGGGATGATGGGCATAGTCATCAATTATGGTAACTCCCCCAATCTCACCCTTGTATTCAAAGCGCCTGTTGGTGCCCTCAAATTCTGAGAGTGCTGACGTGATAGCGCCATCTTCTATTCCAAGGACGACACTTACGGCAATGGCGGCGAGGGCATTGTATACATTGTGGATTCCCGGAACAGCAAGCTTTATGTTAAGAGTCCTATCGCCGGGCAGATGTGCAACAAAGGAAGGATTTCCATGGTTGTCATATGAGATGTCGGAGGGATAATAGTCAAAGGAGCTCTCGGAACCATAGGTAAAGATGCTGCATTTAAGGCCATCCGTAATCTCAGAGAAATTGTCAATGTCTCCGTTGATTATGAGAGTTCCGTCATCGGGAAGAAGATGAGCAAATTTCCGGAAGGAATTTCTTATATCATCAAGGTCCTTGAAGAAATCAAGATGATCTGCATCAATATTGGTAATGACGCTGATTCTTGGGAAAAAGCTAAGAAAGCTGTTTGTGTACTCACAGGCCTCGGTGACAAAATAATCTGATCTTCCGACCCTTATGTTTCCGCCGATATCCTTAAAGACGCCGCCTATTGACAGTGTCGGATCCACATCTGCCGCAAGCAGTATCTTGGAAAGCATGGATGTAGTGGTAGTCTTGCCGTGGGTTCCGCTTATGGCAACAGGGATTTTGTACTGTTTCATTATCTGACCGAGAAGCTCAGCCCTTGTGAGCATTGGTATTCCCGCATCCTTGGAGGCTTTGAACTCAGGATTGTCGGGATGAACCGCAGCAGTGTACACAACAACATCAATGGGTGAAGAGCTTTCGATGTTTTCTGTCTTCTGACCATAGAACACCTTTATCCCCAGCTCTTCAAGCTTTCTTGTCATAGCGGATTCCTTAGAGTCTGATCCCGATACCTTAAATCCGGCATCAATCAGTATATGCGCCAGACCGCTCATGGATATCCCGCCAATCCCGATAAAGTAAACATGTCCCGGTTTGGAGAAGTTTATATTGTACATTTGGTTGTATCCTTTCTTAATTTGATTGCTAACAATTCAACTGTCTGTCCTGCTTCGGCTGTCGGCTGAATTGTAACCTTATATAATATATAAAATACTTTAGTCCTATTTAAGGTTTTTTTCAATGGCGCCTTGTGATATACTAAATGATAAGAAAAAAGGCACATTTGGTGAATCAAGAATAATTTTGCAACGAGGTGGAACATGATAAAAAAGGAAATGATCGCCATGCTTTTGGCAGGAGGCCAGGGAAGCAGACTAGGAGTGCTGACAGCCAAGATGGCAAAGCCTGCAGTTTCTTTTGGTGGTAAGTACAGGATAATAGATTTCCCACTTAGCAACTGCATCAATTCAGGAGTGGACACTGTAGGTGTTCTGACACAGTATCGTCCCCTCAGACTTAATTCCCACATCGGAATAGGAATACCGTGGGATCTGGACCGTAACTTTGGCGGTGTTACAGTTCTTCCCCCATATGAGAAGAGTGGCAACAGTGAGTGGTACACCGGTACTGCCAATGCCATCTATCAGAACATGGAATATATGGAGAATTATAACCCGGACTATGTTCTTATCCTTTCAGGTGATCACATCTACAAGATGGATTACGAGACTATGCTCGATTTCCACAAGGCGAGCAACGCTGATGCCACAATAGCTGTTATGCCTGTACCGATTGAAGAGGCCAGCAGATTTGGCATCATGATCACAGATGAAAACAAGCGCATTGTGGACTTTGAGGAAAAGCCGGCGCATCCGCGCAGCAATCTGGCATCCATGGGTATATATATTTTCTCATGGAAGGTTCTTCGGGAGGCACTGGTCAAAAATAAGGATCAGGCGGGACTCGATTTCGGAAAGCACATCATACCGTACTGCAAGGAGAAGGGACAGTCTCTTTACGCTTACGAGTTTGACGGCTACTGGAAGGATGTTGGAACTCTTACTTCTTATTGGGAGGCAAATATGGAACTCATCGATATTGTTCCTGAGTTCAACCTCTATGAGGAGTACTGGAAGATCTATACAGCAAGCGGAGTTCAGCCTCCGCAGTACCTTGGTCCTGACAGTGCGATTGAGCGCAGCATAGTAGGCGAGGGCTGTGAGATTGACGGTAAGGTCTACAATTCAGTAATAGGGCCCGGTGTCAAGATCGGTAAGGACACTGTTATCAGTCACTCCATCATAATGAATGAGACTGTGATCGGAGACAACTGCAATATTGAGAAATCAATTATTGCCGAGAGGGCAAGGATTGGATCAGGGGTTCAGCTGGGTGCCTTCGAGGAGAAAGAGAACGAGACCAAGCCCGGGATTTATTGTGAGGGCCTGTGCACCATAGGTGAGAGGACTGTCATTCCGGGAGGTGTCAGGATTGGTAAGAACACAATGATATCGGGAGAGACAACTATGGATGATTATCCTGATGGAGTCCTTGACAGTGGCAGAACATTAGATAAGGCAGGTGATTGACTATGAGGGCTATTGGTATTATTTTGGCAGGCGGCAGCAGCAGCAGGATGATGGAATTGTCCAAGAGAAGAGCGGTCTGTGCTATGCCTGTAGCAGGCTTTTACAGAAGTATAGACTTTGCCCTGAGCAATATGACCAATTCTCACATTCAGACAGTTGCTGTATTCACACAGTACAATGCCGGGAGTCTGAACACACACCTCAGTTCTTCGAAGTGGTGGGATTTTGGACGTAAACAGGGTGGTCTCTATGTGTTTACACCGGCTGTTAAGGCTTCGGGAAATCTCTGGTACAGAGGTACAGCTGATGCCATTGCACAGAATCTCGATTTTCTCCGCAGCTGTCATGAGCCGTATGTTGTGATAACATCCGGAGACTGTGTATACAAGATGGATTACGGCAAGCTTCTTGAGTATCACATTCAGAAGCAGGCCGATATTACTGTGGTATGCAAGGATATGCCGGCATACATTGACACCGAGAGATTCGGAACTATCAGGATGAACGAGGAGAGCCGCATAGAGGAGTTTGAGGAAAAGCCTGTAGTTTCAAAATCAAACACCATATCCTGCGGTATATATGTTGTCAGGAGAAGGCAGCTCATCGAACTCATAGAGAGGGCTCAGGAAGAGGAGCGGTACGACTTTGTAAGAGACATCCTTGTCAGATACAAGGATATGAAGAGAATATATGGCTACAAGATCAAGGAGTACTGGAGCAATATCGCATCTGTTTCGGATTACTTCAGGACCAATATGGACTTCTTAAAGCCTGAGATCCGCCATTACTTCTTCAGGGAGTATCCGGGCATCTACACTAAGGTTACAGATCTGCCGCCTGCAAAGTATAATGTGGGAGTCAGTGTCAAAAACGGACTCATATCCAGCGGCTGTATCATAAACGGTACTATTGAGGACTCAGTTATCTTTAAGGGTGCCTTTATCGGAAATAACTGTTATATAAAGAATTCAATCATTCTGAATGATGTTTATATCGGTGATAACTCGCACATTGAGAACTGCATTGTAGAGAGCCACGGAACGATACAGGCAAACTCATATTATAAGGAAGAAAACGGAATAAAAGTCGTTGTGGAGAACAACGAAAGATACGTTATTTAGAGGATTCGTTATCTGCCACACTGATTTATCATGAAATGATTCGGATGGTATATTTGCTGTTTTATTTCTTTTTAGTAATCAAAGGGGGTATGGCATCATGAAGATTACAGATATTCGCGTTAGGAAAGTTGCAAAGCAAGGAAAGATGAAGGCCATAGTTTCTGTAACGTTTGACAATGAATTTGTTGTTCATGACATCAAGGTCATTGAGGGCGAAAGAGGGCTTTTTATAGCAATGCCCAGCAAGAAGTCTTCAGACGGTGAGTACAGGGATATAGCCCATCCCATTAACTCTGAGATGAGAGGCGTTTTACAGAGCGCTATTTTAGAGGCGTACGACAAGGCTGCTCCCGAAGAGGAGGCAGAGGATCAGGGCTGACATACCCTTGCATAACAAAATAATATGTATATCAGTCCAGGGGGTTTAGTTTGCTAGGCCCCCTGTAATTATGTGATGCAGGCACAGGGGTAGCTGTGCTTTCGGATTATGTAACGTGTCCGGCTTTTATTATCCGGTGTACCGGGAGGTATATTTAAGGTGAGTATGTTTGGTTTTTTGCAAGCTCTTTTTAAAAAAGACGAGGAAGATGGAAATATGTATGTAATAGCGGGCCTGGGAAATCCGGAAAAGAAATACTTTGAGACGAGACATAACGTCGGTTTTGCAGTTATAGATGCTTTGTCTGACAAGTATAATATAGGACTTACCGAGACAAAGTTCAAAGCTGCTTATGGAAAAGGAAGGATAGGAAACGAGAAGGTCATTCTTGTAAAACCTCTGACATACATGAATCTCAGCGGTGAGGCGATAGCTCCGATATGTAATTATTTCAAGATAGACACCAGAGAAAATCTTATAGTCATTTCGGATGATGTGGAGCTGGATGTAGGAAAGCTGCGGGTAAGGCCCAAAGGCAGTGCCGGTGGTCACAATGGCCTTAAGAATATAATAGCGCTTCTTGGGCATGACGAGTTTACCAGGGTCAGAGTGGGAGTCGGAAAAAAGCCCAAAGAGTGGGATATGATAGACTGGGTGCTTGGACATTTTGAGAAGGAAGATCTTCCGCGCATCAGGGACGGGATAGAAAGTGCCGGTGAAGCGGTAGTTGAGATCATGGAAAACGGCGTCGACAGCGCAATGAACAGATTTAACGGAAAGAAATAGATGAGAGCAATTTCGGCCCCGCTTGGGGAACTAAAAGAATTTACAGAGATAAATGAATACCTTGAGAAACCCTTTGCCTGTGCTGAGGTGACAGGGTGCGTTGATTCGCAAAAGCTGCACTTCATAGATGGCATAGGTTCAGACTTCAAGTACAGGATTATTGTGACCTATTCTGATCTTCGGGCGAAGGAGATATACGAGGACTACAAATTTTATGATAGAAATGTCACAGTATATCCGGCTAAGGATCTGATTTTTTACCAGGCTGACGTGCACAGCAATGAGATAGTCAGGCAGAGGATAAGGTGCCTACGCCGCCTTATTGAGGGCAGGCCGGTTACTGTAGTAACTACCTTTGCTGCACTGATGGCTCCTCAGATACGTCCCGAGGTCATCAGGGACCACATCCTTTCAATTGACAAGCACCGGCCGGTTGATGAGACTGATATAGCTTCAAGGCTTGTTACAATGGGCTACACAAGAAACTATCAGGTTGAGGCACCGGGCGAGTTTTCAATCAGGGGCGACATAATCGACGTGTTTGACCTGACTGAGGAGAACCCCTTCAGAATAGAGCTCTGGGGGGATGAGGTGCAGTCAATAAGAAGCTTTGACATCCTCTCCCAGCGCTCACTGGAGAAGCTGGAATCGATAGATATCTATCCTGCGTCGGAGATCGTTCTTGAAGAGGATGACCTTAAAAGGGGAATGGAAAAGATTGAGGAGGATACCGACAGGATAGTTAAAGCACTGCGGGATCAGTTTAAGACAAGCGAAGCCCATCAGCTAAAGAGCCAGACTAAGGAGCTCAAGGAGCAGCTGCTGGAGTTTCGCTCTTTTGTGAATCTGGAGAGCTATATCAGATATTTTTATGATGATACGGTAACTATCCAGGAGATGTTTCCCAAGGGAAAGTGCTGCATCTTCATAGATGAGCCGCAGCGTGTGCAGGAGCATGCCATGGCTGTCGAGGCTGAATTTCGTGAGAGCATGAAGTTTCGGGCTGAGAAGGGCTACGTACTGCCGGGGCAGATGGACCTTCTGTACTCAATTGACAACTGCATAGCCAGGATGGGAAATGGAAGAAGAGTTCTTATATCAGCACTGGCGATGCCAAAGTCACTTAATCTCTTTTGCCCGGAAAAGAGCTGGGATATAAAGGCGAGAAGTATAGCGGCCTACAACAACAGCTTTGACGCACTTGTGGCAGACCTGAAAAAGTATGTCAAAAACGGGTTCCGCGTTCTGATCCTTTCAGGCTCAAGGACCAGGGCAAAGAGGATAGTCGAGGATCTTCGCGACAATCTGGTAACGGCGTTTTACAGCGAGGACCCGGGAAGAATCCTTCAGAGCGGGGAGATAATGACCTATTACGGCAAGGTCCAAAAGGGCTTTGAGTATCCTGAGATAAAATTTGCCGTAATAGCCGAGAGCGATATCTTTACTGAGCATGTCAAAAAGAAAAAGAAGAAAAAGAGCAAATATCAGGGAGAGAAGATATCTGATTTTGCCGACCTTAAGATTGGTGATTACGTAGTTCATGAGGATCACGGTCTTGGTATTTACCGCGGCATTGAAAAGATAGAGACAGACGGTGTCGTCAAGGATTACATAAAGGTGGAATATGGCGGTGGCGGAAATCTGTACGTTCTGGCCACAGGTCTTTCCGTGATACAAAAATATGCCTCCGGGTCAGATGATGAGAACGGGCCAAGGCCAAAGCTTAATAAGCTAGGGAGCGGTGACTGGAGTCACACGAAGTCAAAGGTAAAAGCAGCCGTTGAAGAGGTGGCGCAGGACCTGGTGGAGCTCTATGCAAAGAGACAGCAGAGTGTAGGCTTTGAGTTCAGCAGGGATACCGTGTGGCAGCAGGAGTTTGAGGATGCATTTCCCTATCAGGAGACAGAGGATCAGCTGACTGCGATCGAGGACACAAAGAAAGATATGGAGTCCGGCAGGATCATGGACAGACTTATCTGCGGAGATGTGGGCTTTGGAAAGACGGAGATTGCCATAAGGGCTGCATTCAAGGCAATACAGGACGGCAAGCAGGTGGCGGTGCTTGTTCCGACAACCATCCTTGCACAGCAGCATTACAACACCTTTTCTGAGAGGATGAGGGCGTTTCCTGTGAGGGTTGATCTGATGTCAAGGTTCAGAACCTCTGCTGAGCAGAAGAAGACCGTAGAGGATCTCAAAAAGGGGCTGGTTGATGTGGTCATAGGAACCCACAGGCTTCTTTCAAAGGATGTGGCGTACAAGGACCTCGGGCTTCTGATCGTGGATGAGGAACAGCGCTTTGGCGTCACACACAAGGAAAAGATAAAGTCCATGAAGGAGAATGTGGACGTACTGACTCTCACTGCGACTCCGATACCGAGAACCCTTCACATGTCATTAGTTGGCATAAGGGATATGAGTGTGCTCGAGGAAGCTCCCAACGACAGGATCCCGATCCAGACCTATGTAATGGAATACAATGATGAGCTTGTGAGGGAGGCGATTGTCAGGGAGCTCTCAAGAAACGGACAGGTCTACTATGTCTACAACAGGGTCAGCACTATCGCGGATGTTGCGGCAAAGATACAGAAGCTGATCCCTGAGGCAAATGTGGCCTTTGCTCATGGGCAGATGAAGGAAGCTGAACTTGAGCGCATAATGTATGATTTTATCGATGGAACCATAGATGTACTTGTGTCAACTACGATAATCGAGACAGGACTTGACATTCCAAATGTCAATACAATGATCATACATGATTCGGATAAGATGGGGCTTTCCCAGCTCTATCAGCTGAGAGGACGTGTCGGAAGGTCCAACAGGACAGCCTATGCATTTCTGATGTACAAAAGGGATAAAATGCTGAAGGAAGTGGCAGAAAAGAGGCTTTCGGCGATCAAGGAATTTACAGATCTTGGCAGCGGGTTTAAGATAGCAATGAGAGACCTGGAAATACGAGGCGCCGGAAATCTGCTTGGGAAAAAGCAGAGTGGTCACATGCAGGCTGTGGGATATGACCTTTATTGCAAGATGCTCGGTGAAGCTGTAAAGATAAAGAAGGGCGATATCAGTGACGAGGAGCTTGACAATACAAATACCGTCATTGACCTGGATGTCAACGCCTATATTCCAAGCAGCTACATTCTAAACGAAGAGCAGAAGCTGGAGATATACAAGAGGATAGCGTCCCTTGAAAATTCACAGGAATGTGATGACATGAAGGATGAGCTGCTTGACAGATTCGGAGAGATACCGGAGCCTGTGGACAATTTGCTTCGGATATCCCTGCTTCGCACCAGAGCACAGAGACTACGTATTCCTGAGATAAAGGGAGGCTCTGGCCAGATCGAGATAAAGATAAATCCAACTGCGAAGATAGATCCCGGCAGGATTCCCGGATTCATATCGGGATATAAGAAGAGCATGTCCTTTCACCAGGCGGGGATACCTGTCTTTGTGTACAAATACAAAAAGGATTCGAATGCCAGAAAGGCTGAGCAGCAGCTTTTAAACGATGTAGAGACCATCGTGGAAAAAATGAAATTGCTGTATGTATAGAGCGGGATACTGGTATTGCGCAATTTTGGCGCTTACGGTATCCGCTTCAGAAGGATAAAGTCAGATATGTACTGCATTTTAGATGAGGAGGAGTCAGATGATCAACGAAAGCTACAAAAATATGCTCGGAGCGAAATCGGTTATACGTGAGCTCTCGGAGTATGCAACTGCAAGAGGAAAAGAGATCGGATATGAAAACGTATTTGATTTCAGTCTCGGAAATCCCAGTGTAGAGGTTCCCGGGGAGTTTACCGAGGAAATGATACGACTTCTTAAGGAAGAGGACACCATGACTCTTCATGGGTATACACCAAGCCTTGGAAATCCTCTTTTTAAGGAAAAAATAGCCATGTCCCTGAACAGGAGATTTGGTATGAACTATGGCCCTGAGCATATCTTTCCAACGACAGGTGCAGCGGGAGCGATTGCGCATGCGGTAAGGGCTGTCACCAAGCCGGGGGATGAAGTCATTACGTTTGCCCCTTATTTTCCGGAGTACGGACCTTACATCACCGGAGCCGGATGCAGGCTCAGCGTGGTACCGGCGGATACTGCCGGCTTTCAGATAAACTTTGAAGGCTTTCTTTCGATGATAAGCGAAAATACGATGGCGGTGCTTGTAAATACCCCAAGCAACCCATCGGGAGTTGCATATTCAACAGAAACGCTGAAAAGACTGTCTGATATCCTCAGGGATAAGTCTGAAGAATACGGCCATACTATCTTTCTTATCTCGGATGAGCCCTACAGGGAGATAGTGTTTAAGGGTGCGGATGCTCCTTACGTATCAAAATTCTATGACAATACCCTTAGCTGTTATTCTTTTTCCAAGTCGCTGTCACTTCCGGGAGAAAGGATTGGCTATGTGGCGGTAAATCCGGCATGCGAGGGAAGCGAACTTATCGTTCCCATGTGCGGCCAGATCTCAAGAGGAACAGGGCACAACTGTCCGCCCTCCATCATACAGCAGGCCGTTGCGGCAGTGTGTGATCTTACAGCCGACCTGTCGGTCTATGAGATCAAC
The DNA here is from genome assembly GCA_024694565.1 of Butyrivibrio sp. Classification (GTDB taxonomy): domain Bacteria; phylum Bacillota; class Clostridia; order Lachnospirales; family Lachnospiraceae; genus Butyrivibrio. Next base: position 37,822 of record JAILJR010000187.1, read on the forward strand.
ATGAACATAATATACGATACACTTACAGAGCTTGGCT